>NZ_NOLI01000030.1:0-64714 GCF_002245975.1 Nostoc sp. 'Peltigera membranacea cyanobiont' 213
TTTTGATAATGTATCAATTAAGTTATCTAAAATTTGACTAACCCAAGTGTTTTTTTCTCACTTGTGAGAAATCCGGGAATAGTGTCTGCCAATCTTGCAAAGTGTGAGGAACGAGTTTTAGCCCGTGGTATCTCCTCTAACCATGCAAAAACTCGACCTAGATTGATAGCGGCAGCCGTCAAAATATGCTGTAGATGAGTTTTAGCTAACCCAATATAACGGCAATCGCGCAATTCAAATCCTCGGATGCCCTGAGAGATAGTACCTTCAATGCCTGAACGCAGTTGATACTGTTTTTGGAACTGTTCAGTTTTTTGTCGCTCTCTGCCTTTTTGAAGGGCTTCGTAATCGGATTGCGCCTGTATAGTTAACCCGCGAGGGTTTGTTTTTGCATGAGTACATTGACTCCGAACTGGACAAGCCAAACAATCACGTTGCCGAAACTCAACGTAAATTACAGGTTTACCATAAACACTTTTATTCTTTTTCCAAAGGTAACTACGCTTACCTTGAGGACAATAGACCGCTTTCTGTTGCCAATCTATTTTAAAGTGAGATAAATCAAATCCCAGTCCGGCTTTTGCTTGCCATCCCACGTTCAGGGCTACTGGCCCCAACAGGTCAATGTTATAGTCTGCGTTTCCCCTAAATGTTCCAGTCTGCTTAAATCCCTGACTACAGCTAGTATATGGGTTGAGTCAGTGCGTTGTTTTCCTCTTGCTGACAGTAGTTTGAGTTCCTGAAATTTCGACAGCATCAAGTCTAGTATTTGCTGCTCGACACCACCTCTTATTAAGCGATCGCGGAATTCGCTTAGAATACTAAAGTCAAAACCTGGATCTGTTAACTCTAGGGACAAAGCATATTTCCAGTCAATCCGCCCTTGCACTGCAAGAGTTGCTTGTCTATCAGACAAATTTTCTCGCATATTGCATTACCAGTATCATTGCCAAACGCCAAGGTGCTTGTGCTGGCTGACCGCGTTGTGCATAAAGTGATGCGAAATCTTCATCCTCGTAAAAGACCCCAAGTTCATCACGCAGTCGCATATATAAATTACATGACAGGAAACGCGGCTTTGGCTACACGTACCGTTTCATTGGGAATAGGAGGAATTTCTTCAGGATGTAAGCACATATACTGCCTCCACAGGTATTTCTTCTAGTTTATTGATTATTGAGGCAGCTAACTTAATTTTTTTCTTTCCGTATATTACACGGAAAGGGTAATTCTACCTTCCCATGTAATACACGGTAAAATCGGCGTTTTTATGTTAAGTAATGTTTCGCCAACAGTATCACAGTATCCGTATCCCGGCTGTACCCCTATTAATGCTAAAGAAAGGAAAGTTGGCGGCACATTTTGTAGTATAAAAGTAATCTAGCAAAAAATTTTATTCTCTTATGACAAGCTTGTGCCAAATTTGACTTGATTACACTAAAAGGAGAGTGGGAATGAAAAAAGTAGCGGTGTTTGGCAATGCTGGAGGCGGTAAATCAACTCTAAGAGCCTGTCAAGAAACAACTTTTACATGTTGAAGTATAGATGTTATGCTCAAACTATGAAAAAAGCTAACAGGAACGAGTAGGTAAATACTAGGGCTTGCTATAGGGAAAACGCATCTTATTTACTAATCAAAACTAAAAGAGATTTCAAAATGACATAGATAATTCTAAAAATTAATTAAATGATAAATAAAATAAATGAAGTATTCTCAAAAAGCATGAATTATCTTATCTGAAGCTGAATAATTATTTATTGATACTAAAATAACTCAATATTCGAGTTTATAAAACTATGTTTATTTAGAGAAAAAATGAAATCCTTCCTAAATATTCAAATCTAATTTCTGATTTATGAGTTTATGCTAATGCTAAAACTCTTGCTAAATAATTGTTATCCAGCCCAGCGAGAAACTGTTTATTTTTTATTCCACGTTTGACACGCTTCTCTTTACCTAAAAGATTGACTGCAATATGTCTGAGAATTGCAAAATTCTGTGGAGCATTATCTTTCCTAATCCGACAGTCATCTTCCTTCAAGGCGACATCTAATATCCAATGTAATGAATTCTCAATTCCCCAATGACTGCGAATAGAATTACCAAACTGTTTAGCATTTGACTCAAGGCTACTGATAAAATAATGGGTTTCAACCGTTGTTTCACCATTTAATGAACGGACGGATTCTACCATCCCAACACTATTAAAGTTTGACCAAACTGAATCTGGGTTAAGCCGAGACTGAATTTGAGATAACATTACGTAATTGCGGATTTCATGACGACCATGCCCTGCTTCTTCTGTCTTATATGTGCTATGTTCAATCCCATCAAAACCTGTCGCTATCCCTAAAGAGAAGAGTTTTTCGACTTCATTATGAAGATTTCCTTGATTCTTCTTTAACGCAATTACATAATCGGCATTTTGCGATGTGATTAATTTTACGATTTCTTTCTGGCAGCCAATTGCATCAATTGTCACAATACATCCAGATAGTTCTAAGACCTTTAATAATTCTGGAATTGCTGTAATCTCATTTGATTTCTCATCTACTTTAACTTGTCCCAAAACTAATTTATTCGTAGTTGCCCAGGCGCTTACCATTATAATTGCGCTTTGGTCACTACTATTATCATAAGAACCACGTAAGGTTTTCCCATCAAGTGCAATAACTTCACCATTCGTCATCTTCTGTATTGACTTCATCCAATTAAGAAAACATTCTTGAAACTGTTGAGGATAAATTTTAAGCAAACACCCTCGCAAAAGTATCATGAGATGGAATGCCATTTGGTAGTTCTAAAAATGTTTCTAACCATTCATACTTTGCACAGCCATACGTCTCGATTGCCGTCCAACCATCCGCTCCACAAATCACAGCACATACGGCAATGGTCATGATATCGATTAAGTTATGTCGCTTCGTGCGATTTATTCGTGGGTCTTCTATTCCCAAAAAATGGTCAGCAATTGTGATTTTCGGCTTGAGCTTCATCTTAGGAGCTGGGAGAACGTAATCCTTCTTTCTGATAAATGTGAGAATACCACGTTCTTTAACAGGTAGCCGTCCTGACTTTTCACGCCATCTGTAAAAGTCAGGACGGCTCAGTTAGCGATCGCATAAATTGATCTGACCGTGATTCCTAGTCATTAATCTAAAACTATTGAGAATCAGACTGTGAGAAAACCTACGCTAGAAGAGTGGAGAACTGACCGTGAAAGTTCAGGCAGGCGTCGGCTGCCTCTAACTCCCCCCTCGTAATGATTATCATTTTTATAATGAGTGAGATTTATTTTCCTCAAAACCTTATGTAGTTTGAGTCTTAGTGTATTTCACCTTGATTCAGGCTCGTCAATATTTAGATGCGTTTGCCCTGCCATCTTCTGTAATTGAGCAAGCTCTTGATGAGCTAAAAATTAGATATTATCAGCGATTATTTGACCCAATAGTAACGCTTTGGGCATTTTTATCTCAAGTTTTAGATGCCGATAAAAGTTGTCATAATGCAGTAAGTAAAGTCATTGCTTATTTGGCTGGACTTGAAGTAGAAATTCCTTCAACAGATACAAGCGGTTATTGTCAAGCGGTACTCGCCATCATTTAAATAACTTTATTCCCGAATTGTTAGCTGCAATTTCAACAAAACGGCTTAAAATTTATCGCACTTTACTCAAAGTTATTGCTCACAAAGCTGTTCCTGACCGTCCTGCTAGATACGAACCACGAGTCCGTAAACGTCGCCCGAAAGCTTATCCCTTAATGACCAAACCCCGGCACGAATTACGAAAGCAGTTGCAAACTGCTTAATCCACAAGCATTTCGGCTTTTCTTAGTGCCATTCAGCTATAACCCTTGTTCTCCATAACTTAGAGCTTTTCTTAGTGCCATTCAGTACAGAGCAAATTAAATTTAACTATATACAGAATACAGATATGTGAATTTTTCGTGAGGTAATGATAAATTTTTATGTTAGTGTACTTAATATTTTACTTAATATTTATAGTATGAAAAGCTTGTACTGAGTAGACAGTATGACTCGCAACCCAGGTATAAAAATGGTACAACAAAGCCACTTTGAGCTATGGCCAATTTTAAAAAATCACATTCTGTCAATTTTTAATGCTTCGAACTTCAAGGAGCAACCCAGAGTTATTGTTGAATTGGGCTGCGGGAACGGTCTACTGCTACAACAGATCTACTTATGGATTCGAGATTATAGTCTTCGCGGTAATGTTCTGGATGAACACGATCTGACACTAGTTGGTATTGAGCAATGCCCAGATTTAATTCGGACTGCAACTCGTAACCTTGGAGATATCCCCGCTGATGTCATTTCAGTGCTTTTGAATCGCCCAGAGCAGATATTGCGTGAACTGGACGGTAGAATAACTGCTAACAAGCAAGATATCTTGTTCGTTCAGTCCGTTTACCATCTCAACGATGAAGAATCTGACTTAAGCGACATCAGGGATGTAACTGAATATAACAGGCAGATGTTGAGCGAGTGGAGCAACGTCGTGGGTCGTCACGGACTCCTGATTTGCCAATCTCACCCTGTTTTACTGCAATTGACTAAGGACATCAATTATTTAAGCAACGACTTCAAGAACTTGCCAAACGAGGCGGTTCCCAAAACCAGCGATATCGGTGCTGAATCTTTCCTGATACTGGCAGCTAACGTTGGGTTATTTTCAGCTAGCCAACTGACATATCCAATTGATACATCGGTCGTGCATTTTAAGAAAGCGGACTATCGCATTCGCCACACTCGCTTATCAGATTTGCCCGCACTAGTGCAACTGGAAAAGGAATGTTGGTCGATTGAGTTGCAAGCTACATCTACCAACTTGGTCGATCGCCTGAACAATTATCCTGAAGGACAGTTAGTGCTGGAGTTGCTCGATTCTGATAATAATTACAAAGTCGTCGGGGCTATCTACTCACAGCGGATTGAAAGTACCGATCAAATTCAAACCATAACCGCAAATCGAGTCTCCGAGTTGCATTCCCAGGACGGTTCTATTGTCCAGTTGCTGGCGGTAAATATTTTTCCCGAGGTTCAGGAGAGGAGACTTGGGGATCAGTTACTGGAGTTTATGCTTCAACTGTGCAGCGCGATCGATGGTATCGAGTCTGTCGTAGCGGTCACGTTGTGCAAGGAGTTCCATCGCCACGAGTTTTCCTTTGAAGAGTACATCAGGCAGCGCAATGTCCGTGGTAAGCTAATCGATCCAATTTTGAGGTTTCACGAACTACACGGTGCGAACATTGAGTGTATTGTGGAAAATTATCGACCATTGGATCGAAACAATCAGGGGCATGGGGTACTCGTCCGCTATCCAATTCATCAGCGCAGACGCGACGATCGGCGAATTAATGACGCAGCAAAGTGGGATGCTGGTCTGGATGCTGAACCACAAGCATGGGACACCGAATTGGCTACTGCATTTTTGGAAGCGACGGTTCAGTCCTGTCTGGGTGATGAAAAACGGAGTGGATACAAGTTCGATCGTCCCTTGATGGAGATGGGTCTTAATTCAGTCGATTTGCTGATTCTCAGCGAACAAATCAGCGATCGCTTCGGGCTGAATTTAGACCCAGCCTTCTTCTTCAGCTACACCACGCCCGAAAAGGTGTTGAGGTTTCTGATTGAGAAGCAGACACCCTCGGTAACGCAGAATCAAAATGTCGCGTCCCCATTCGTCGCCCCTACAGATACCTTGTTGACAACTACTCCCAAATCTGCAATATCGTGGCGAACCGAAGCAACCGACTCGGACGACGCTGTTGCCATTGTTGGGTTAGCCTGTCGGCTCCCCGGTGGCATTAACAATCCCGAATCGCTGTGGGATCTGCTCAAAAACGGTGGTTCAGTGATTGAGAAACTTCCAGAAGGACGTTGGCAATGGCCTAGGGACATCGACCCAGAAGGCAAGCACCAAGGTATCGATTGGGGTGGTTTTTTATCCCAAATCGATCTGTTTGACGCTGGCTTTTTCCGCATCAGTGCGATCGAAGCTCAGAGCATGGACCCGCAACAGCGAATTCTCATGGAATTAGCTTGGCAAACACTAGAAAACGCTGGCATCACTGCGAACAAAGTTGCTGGCAGCAGTACGGGAGTTTTTGTGGGTGCTAGTGGCTCTGATTACTGTCGGGTAATGGAGCAGGTAGGTATTCCGATAGAAGCCCACGTTGCAACGGGCACGTCGTTGGCGGCACTGGCAAATCGCATCTCTTACTTTTTTGACTTGCGAGGCCCAAGCATCGTCATTGATACGGCCTGTTCCAGTTCGCTGATGGCAGTGCATCAGGCAGTTCAATGTATCCGATCGGGTGAGTGCTTACAAGCACTTGTGGGCGGCATACATATCATGAGCCATCCAGCTAACAGTATTGCATATTACAAGGCTGGGATGTTGGCGCATGATGGCAAGTGCAAGACATTTGACGATCGCGCAGATGGGTATGTTCGCAGTGAAGGGGCTGTGATCTTTCTGCTCAAGCAATTGCGTCAGGCGGAAGCAGATGGCGATCTAATTTATGCGACGATCAAGGGGTCAGCCTCAAATCATGGTGGACAATCCGCCGGTCTCACCGTACCGAATCCGCAACAGCAGGCAGCACTCTTAACCAATGCCTGGAAAGCCTCTGGTGTAGCCCCTAACACGATTAGTTTTATCGAAGCCCACGGAACGGGCACAGCCTTAGGAGATCCCATTGAGATCCAGGGAATTCAACAAGCTTTTTCGGAATGGAGTGAGACTCCCCAAGTCCCAATCTCCTGCGGTCTGGGTTCACTCAAAACCAACCTGGGGCATTTGGAGGCGGCTGCGGGCATAGCAGGTCTGCTGAAAGTCGTGCTATGCCTCCAACATCAAGAACTGCCAGCAAATCAGCATTTCGGACACCTGAACCGTCATATCGATCTATCAGGTAGCTCGTTTTATATTGTGGATCGACATCAGAAGTGGGATCGCCCCAACGAATCTATTCCCAGACGGGCTGGTGTAAGTAGTTTCGGCTCTGGAGGTGCAAATGCTCACGTTGTGGTGGAAGAATATGACGTAGGGTGCAGCGTTGAACTAGGGACTGGGGATTGGGGACTAGGGATTGGGGACTGGGAAGATAAGTCTGTGGATTCAGACCCCAGCCAAATCTTGTTCGCGCAGCGTTCGCACGAGAAGAAATTTCTTGCCGAGTCCCCAGTAAAGAGTACCCAGTCCCCAAGCGGCCAGGATTCCCCAACAAGCTTGGCCGAAGTTGGGGAATCTTGGGCGCTACCTGCTGAAAAGGTGGATGACCGAACTTCTGAACCTTTTCTTTTCGTACTGTCGGCTCAGAATACTGCACAGCTAAGGGATTATGTCAAGCAATTTGAGCAGTGGCTCAGTTCGCTCTCTGACGAGCAATGCTCCTTGGCAGAACTGACTCGGTTTCTGCAAAGCCACAGGCAGGCATTCGAGGAACGGCTGGCTGTGGTAGCCGCAAGTCGCGTTGACCTGGTTAATAAGTTGCGTCAATTTCCAGATATAGGCGAATCGGGTTTTCAAGGTAACATCAAGCATCCTAGTCGTGAGGTTAAGACTTTAATTCGGGGGACTCTGGGAGAACAGGTGATTCAAGCAGCGATCGCAGGGCGAGATTGGGAGCAGTTGGCAGCTCTTTGGGTCGCCGGAGTTTCCCTGGACTGGTGTTTGCTGAATGGAAATCAATTGCTGACAGCATCCTCCAAACATTGGCGATTCTCCATGCCGACCTATCCTTTTGCGAAGAATCGGTTTTGGCTTCCAGGCACAACGTCACTACAAGAGTCGACTTTACCAGATGCCAATGCTTCCGTCAAGCCAGAACAGTCTGCTTCTGAGGCGGAACTGTTTACGTTAAAGCTGGTTTGGCAACCAGTAGACATTTCAAGCTGCGAAAAATCTGGCTCGAAGATGCCCGACGGTAAGACGGTGATTATTGGTGGCACCCCTGAGCAAAAGGAGGTTTTGCAAACGTATTTTACCCAATGCGAATTCATGGCGATCGCGACTGATGCAGATATCCACGATCTCGTTGAGCAACTCAAGCTGCTTGGGCGGATTGCTCATATTATCTGGGTCGGAGGCAGTAATTCGGCAAGACATAACTTTCCTGAGAATCTTCTGGTTAATCAAGCAAGCGAGATTTTACAGGTTTACCGTTTGCTCAAAGCGGGGGCTGTTATTTATGGAAACGAAGGGCTGCAATGGACTGCGATCGCACTACAAAGTCAAGCGGTTTTTTGTGGTGAAGATCCCGATCCCACCCAAGCGGGTATTCATGGATTTATCGGCAGTATAGCCAAAGAATTTCCCCAATGGAAATTTCGGCTGCTGGATATGCCTTCACCCGCAGATACATCATATAAATGGCCAGTGCCAGAAATGTTCGTCCCCTTTGATTCGGATGTGCGATCGCTGGCGTGGCGGGATGGCAAATGGTACAGACCAATCCTGGCAAAGTTATTTTTGTCAGAACCTGGTCGATCGGCCTATCGTGCCGGCGGTGTGTACGTAGTCATCGGTGGTGCCGGAGGTTTGGGCGAGGTATGGAGCCGATATCTGAGCGAAAAATATCGAGCGCAAATAGTTTGGATTGGTCGCAGCCCATTGAATGACACAATTCAGCAGAAACTAAAGGCGATCGCTAACTTGGGGCCAATGCCGAGATATATTTCGGCAGACGCAACAAGTCAGGAGGAACTTCAGCGCGCCTATGAACAGATTAAACATGAGTTCGGCTCGGTGCAGGGTGTCGTTCATGCGGCGGTGGGTCTTTTCGATCGCAGCTTCAACGACACAGACGAAGCTAGACTTTGCACAGTTTTGTCTGCCAAAGTAGACGTGAGCGTGCGGCTAGCTCAGGTCTTTCACACCGAAGATTTGGATTTTGTTTTATTCTTCTCCTCCATTGAGGCGCTGTCACAAAGCGGCGGACTGAGTGGTTATGCCGCAGGCTGCGCCTTTAAGGATGCCTTTTCCCAGTGCCTCGCCAACCGTTGGAACTGCCCAGTCAAGGTGATTCATTGGGGGCACTGGGCGATCGGCACCGGAGACAGAATCTCCCAGGCATCTAAGACTCGCCTCAAACAACGTGGCATCGGACTTCTAGAGTCTAAAGAGTCGATGCAGGCGTTAGAGTGCCTAGTGAGCAACAATCGCTTGAATCAGCTTGCTTTAATTAAGAGCGCAAGTGTCGAGGCAATCGATTGGTACGACGGGGGCGAATTTGTTGTTAGCTTCGAGGAAGTTGCGCCGTCAATCATACACGAGATTCGGCACATCGATGTCGCGCCAAACCAATCGATCACGCAACTACAGGCGGATAGCATCTTTCAATGCAGACAGATGCAGCCGCTTTTAATCCGCCTGCTGCGAACTAGCCTCAATGCACTTAACCTGGATTCGTCTGGTAGTGTACCTGACTTCTACGCCAAATGGCTGGCAGCTAGTAGGTCTATTCTTACTCAAAACGAAACGGGGGCTAGACTCGAATCCCCGAATATAGTTTGGCAAGCTTGGAAGGAGGCTAGGGATAACTGGCCAGAAGCCGACAGCAAACAGCGGGCGTTTTCCTTAGTTGAGACTTGCGTTCGGGCGTTGCCAGAAATTCTATCCGGGCAGAAGCGAGGGACAGACAGTCTGTTCCCGAATGGTTCCCTACAGATTGTCGAAGGTATTTATCGTGACAATTCTGTTGCGGATTATTTTAACGAAGTGTTGGCAAAATCGCTACGGTCGGCGATCGAGGCGCGGTTGAGGCACGATCCACGCACAAAGCTGCGGATATTAGAAATTGGCGCGGGAACAGGCGCAACAACAAAAGCCGTGCTGTCCAAATTAGCCGGACTTGAGGATAGCATTAGCGAATACCGCTACACCGATATCTCCAGAGCATTTCTTTTGCACGCCCAAGAGAAATTCATCCCTGACCATCCCTTTGTTGAAATCGGGATCTTTGACGTTGAACAGCCGTTGGCAGGACAGAAGATTGCAGCCGGTACTTATGACTTTGCGATCGCCACAAACGTGCTGCACGCGACTCGTAACATTCGGCAAACGCTGCGGAATGTCAAGGCTTGTCTGCGGACTAATGGTTTGATTTTGCTCAATGAGCTTTGCGACCAAACGCTGTTCGGTCATCTCACCTTCGGGCTATTGGAGGGATGGTGGCGACATGAAGACCCAGAGTTGCGAATTGACGGGACGCCGCTATTGTCAGTTGAATCTTGGGAGCGAGTCCTGCAAACAGAAGGGTTTCAATCTCCCTGGTTCCCGGCAGCGATCGCGCGATCGCTCGGACAACAGGCGATCGTTGCCGAGAGTGATGGACTGGTGCGGCAGAATCGCCCGTCAGTTGGTAATGCAACTCGTACTGTTGAAACTGGTTCTGGCATCAGCAGTATAGGTGCAATCAACGAATCCGATGATACTAGCCTCAGCCAAAAAGCCACCCGGTTTTTCCAGCAACTAGTAGCCAAAATACTCCGCATGAACCCAGAGCAGCTCGAAGCTGATGAGCCGTTCCAGAGTTATGGAATTGATTCCATCCTAGTTGTGCAGATCGCAGGGGCGCTACAAGAAAAATTTGGAGGAATTCATAGCACGTTACTTTTTGAAGTGCAGACTCTCGGCGAACTAGTCAACTACTTCGTTGAGTACCGCCGCTCGGACTTGATCGCGCAGCTGAGTAATAATCGGGAATCCGCCACTACACTAGATCAAAATGCCGCAAGTGAATTGCCGGATGCCGAACCTGCCGCCGCGATCGCTACTAATACTTCCCAAATAGCTGCTCGGTCGAGAAGCAATACCACAGATGCCATCGCCATCATTGGCATGAGCGGTCGCTATCCGATGGCTAAGGATCTGTCCACCTTTTGGGAGCGTCTGAAAGCCGGAACCGACTGTATTTCGGAAATTCCGCGCGATCGCTGGTCTTGGGAAGATCATTTTCATCCTCACGTCGAAGAGGCAGTCGAGCTTGGTAAGAGCTATTGCAAGTGGGGCAGCTTTCTGGATGATGCCAAGGAATTCGACGCCCAGTTCTTCGGTATTTCCCCGCATGAAGTGGTAAACATCGATCCGCAGGAGCGAATTTTTCTTCAGGCGGCATGGGAAGCATTGGAGGACGCTGGTCACACCAGGCAGATGCTAGAATCCCAATACCAACAGCAAGTCGGCGTATTTGTTGGCGTTACCAGAACCGGGTTCGATCTCTACGGGCCTGAACTCTGGAGACAAGGTAAGATTGGACACCCCCACACATCTTTTAGTTCCATCGCCAATCGCTTGTCGTATTTTCTGAATCTTCGCGGGCCCAGTATGCCCATTGATACCATGTGTTCTTCGTCGCTCACAGCAGTGCATGAAGCTTGCCAACACCTCCTGAATGGTTCAGTGCAACTCGCATTTGCTGGCGGTGTTAATCTCTATCTGCATCCATCCAGCTACAACATTCTGTGTGCTAGCAAAATGCTGTCTAAAGATGGTCGTTGCAAGAGTTTCGGCAACCACAGCAATGGTTTTGTTCCCGGCGAAGGTGTGGGGGTGGTATTACTAAAGCCCTTGTCTGTTGCGATCGCCGATCGGGACAACATCTACGCCGTAATTCGCGGCACTCATGTCAATCATGGAGGTAAAACCAACGGTTATACAGTGCCCAATCCCAAAGCACAGGCAGAACTAGTGTTTGAGGCGCTAGAAAAGTCTGGGGTCGATGCCAGAGAGGTGAGCTACATCGAAGCGCATGGAACAGGAACTGAACTTGGCGATCCCATTGAAGTTGCGGGTCTAACTAAGGCGTTTCAACGGCATACTCAAGACACAAGCTTTTGCGCCATCGGCTCTGTCAAATCCAACGTCGGTCATTTGGAGGCAGCGTCTGGAATCGCGGGTTTGACCAAAGCGATCTTGCAACTCAGGCACAAGCAACTCGTTCCCAGTCTGCACGCTGACGAACTTAATCCGAATATCGACTTTCCTCAGACACCGTTTTACGTGCAGCGTCATCTTCAGCATTGGCCGCAACCGCTCGTGGAAGTAGACGGAAAGACGAAAACTGTCCCTCGCATCGCTGGCGTGTCGTCCTTTGGGGCTGGCGGTGTCAACGCCCATGTTGTGGTCGAGGAATATGACGAGGAGCCAACCAGCGAGTCCGAAATCGGTGACGCACCAGTATTAATGCTGCTATCTGCGAGAAATAACGGGCGTTTAGCTGCTTATGCCGATAAACTGCATCAGTTTCTAGAAGCAGGGGCGGTGAATCTCCAGAACCTAGCTTATACCTTGCAAGTGGGGCGTGAGGCACTACAGTCACGGATTGCCATAATCGTATACTCACAATCCGATGCGATCGCCAAACTTGATGCTTTTATTAAAGGTAAATCCGATATTGATGACTGCTATGTAGGGCTAGCTGGTAAAGATAAAGCTACAGTTCTCAAGTGGAATTCTGACCCCGATTTGCTTAAACAAATAACAGCCTGGACTGAAGAGGGCTGTTACGCTCGTCTAGCTGAACTCTGGGTCAAAGGCGTAAATATTGATTGGTCGAGGCTTCGTCGCACATCGACCATTTACCCCCGGCGAATTTCGCTGCCAACCTATTCTTTTGAGAGAAAACGGTATTGGTTGGAACTAGAAGACAACCAGTCTAGCCAAATTACTCCGCCAGTAAATACACAGGCGGCAAGCGGTGAACAAAGTAGCAAAGCCATTGATTTGAACGACCAACAGCAGACAGTAGATTCACCTAAAACTAGGAAGTTAATTACTTTGGTGGACACTGACAAGGTTCAGCGCGACAGAGTTAATCGCCGGAATCGACAACCGATTCGCCTGAGAAATCCAGCCGAACTTATACCGCAGACCAAAGTAACGCCCTCTTTTCTCAGTCTTTCCCAGCAAGCTCAGGGAATAGTCGAAATCAGAATCGCTGCCGCCGATCGCCCCTTAGATGCTTCCAAGCTCAGTACTGAGCTAAGGGATAAGATGCTCGCCTTGAGCGATGAGGTGCGTGTCTTATTGCTGGTTGACGATCGCGGCCTGTTTTCCAGCAGCATAACTCACGACGATGTGCCAGTCATGCGGGCGTTGATTGGTTTTCTCCTGGAATTAGAATTACCTTTAATTGCGTTACTTAAAAGTGATATTCGCGGATTGGGTTGGAACTTAGCTAGCCTCTGTGATTTCCTCATCTTCCGTGAAACAGGTCAGTTTTGTCACCGAGGTTTGAGCGATCGCGATCGCTCGATAGTTGAGGAGCGATTTGGCAAATCATTCGCGTCTCGATTTTTTGCAGTGCCACATCTGTGTAGCGGACAGGCATTGGTAGAAATGGGTCTGGACTGCCTGGTTGCTGCCGACGATCGGCTCGACGATCTGGCCTGGGATTTCGCAGTTCAAATTTCTCAGTCACCGCAGCGATCGCTGATTGAATTGAAAAAACAGCTATCACGTAGCGTCCAAAACCTGGTGCGTCATACCTATTTACCATCTCCAGCCAATAGCAATATTGGGTTGAGCGGCGTGTCGGCAGTTCCATTCTTTACCCACCAGGATCTAAAACGAATGGTGGAGGAAAATGACCAATGGCTTGCCAGTCCGACCTTAGTGGCTACGTATTGCGATGTAGTCCACGTGCATGCATTTGGGAACGGTGTTGTGCAGGTTACACTTGCCGATACAGCCAATAAAAATATGTTCTCCAACGCCTTTAGCGAAGGATTAACTCAAGCGTTCGAGCATATTGAAAGTGTGCCCACTTATAAAGTTGTCGTACTTATTGGTTACAACCAATACTTCGCGTGTGGTGGAACAAAAAGCGGCTTGCAAGACATATATAACGGCAGGGCGCGATTTACCGACAACGATATTCACAGCCTGCCCCTGCGATGTCATCTACCTGCGATCGCCGCCATGCAGGGTCACGCGATCGGGGGCGGTTGGTCATTAGGGATGTTCTGCGATGTAAACATATTCAGCGAAGAAAGCATCTATCAAACTCCTTATATGCAATACGGCTTTACCCCTGGAGCGGGATCGACGCTGATTTTTCCTGCACGTTTGGGGCCAAACTTAAGTCGTGAAATTCTGTTCGGAGGACGAGAATACAAGGGAGCCGAGTTAAAAGAGCGAGGTATCTCAATGCCTGTGCTTCCTCGTAGCCAAGTTCTTGGTTATGCCCTGAAACTGGCTCATCATCTCGCCAAGTTTTCCCAAAACGAGCTTATTCAGCGAAAAAACCAGGCAACCGCAGGGCTAAGGGATTTGTTGGACAAGGTTCACACGCAAGAGTTGGCAATGCACGAGAAGACATTTGTGGGGCAATCCCAAGTGCTGAAAAACATTCACGAACGGTTCGATCAAGGCATTGAACTAGGGATTGGGGACTGGGAAGAGCAGTCTGTGGATTCACCCAACCAACTCGTTATCCAGACACTCAGAGAAACGATCGCGGCGGAATTGTTTTTAGAACCCGATGAAATTGACGAAGATGCAAAGTTTGTCGATCTGGGACTAGATTCCATATCTGCGGTCATGTGGATCAAACGCATCAACGCCAAGTTCGATCTATCTCTCCCCGCCACGAAGGTTTACAGCTATCCAACTCTGCGAGAATTCGCCAACTACGTGCAGCAGTCTAGCAACGTCCTTAATGGTTTCAAGGAGCAGACAACCACTCTCGAAGCAACGATCGTTGGCGATCGCGTTGAGAATTGTCCGCCTGCTCCGATGCCATTAAACAGAGAGTTACCCTCATCGCCATCGATTCTGAATATTCTGATTGAATCTCTGGCGGAAGAACTATTCATGGAAGCAACCGAGATCGACGAAGAGGCGAAGTTCGTTGACATGGGGATGGATTCCATTACTGCGGTTACGTGGATGAGGAAGATAAATCAGTTATTTGGATCTTCGTTGCCAGCAACGGATGTCTACAAATATCCTACACTCAGCGACTTTGCCCGCAACATTGAGCAAACCGTTGCCAGAATGCAGTCCCACAATGCGGTGGCACTTCCCCCCCCAACAGCGGCCGCTCACCAAAAAAGTGCTGAGTTAGAAATGAGAAAAAATACATCCTTGCTTCAATCCCCAAGTTTTAAGGATGGGGTACAACTGGACACTCAGCACGGACTAAACGCCCCGATATTACTCAGCACTACTGAAATACCAAAGCAGTCTCTGCCTACCCCTGCCGACAGAAATTCTTATAGCAGTGACGCGATCGCCGTTGTCGGCATGGCAGGTCGATTTCCGCAAGCGAAAAATTTAGCAGAGTTCTGGGAGAACATCGCCAACGGCAGAAATTGTGTCTCGGAAATAGCAAGCGATCGCTGGAACCTTGCTGATTTCTATGACCCGGACAGGAATGCGGCAAACAAGACATACTGCAAGTCGATGGGTGCGCTGGAGGATGTCGATCGCTTCGATCCCCTCTTTTTCCATATTTCCCCACGGGAAGCGGAATTCATGGACCCCCAGCAAAGGCTGTTTCTCCAAACTAGCTGGCAATGCATTGAAGATGCGGGATATAACCCCAAATCCTTTGCAGGCAGCAAGTGTGGCGTATTTGTCGGCTGCGAAACGGGAGACTATGGAAAGATTGTGCAGCGATATGAGTTGAACGCTCTCGGATTGCTAGGCTCTTCTGCGGCACTGCTCCCGGCAAGGATCTCTTATTTCCTCAACCTCCAGGGCCCTTGTATGGCGATCGACACAGCCTGCTCTGCATCCCTAGTTGCCATAGCTAACGCCTGCGACAGTCTGCTACTGGGTCACTCCGATGCAGCCTTGGCTGGAGGAGTCTACGTCCTCTCCGGGCCGGAAATGCACATTATGATGAGCAAGGCTGGTATCTTGTCACCCGATGGCAGATGTTTCACCTTCGATCGCCGTGCTAATGGCTTTGTACCGGGCGAAGGCGTGGGCGTCGTGTTACTCAAACGCCTTGCCGATGCCGAAAAAGACGGTGATGACATCTGCGGTGTGATTCGAGGCTGGGGGGTCAATCAGGACGGCAAGACCAATGGAATTACAGCACCTAACGGACAGTCACAGCAGCGATTGCAGAAAGAAGTCTACCAACGGTTTCAGATTCAGCCAGCAGACATTCAACTGGTTGAGGCACACGGTACAGGAACGCGACTCGGCGATCCGATTGAGGTAGAAGCGTTATGCGAAACCTTTCGTGAGTTCACCAATAAAGAAAAGTTTTGTGCGATCGGGTCGCTCAAAAGCAACATCGGTCATCTCGCCACCGCCGCAGGGGTGGCTGGGTTGATTAAAGTGTTGCTTGCCATCAGGAATAAAAAACTCCCGCCAACAATCAACTATGAATCGTTAAACGAACACATCAATCTTGATAGCTCCCCGTTTTACATCAATACGGAATGTACAGACTGGATTGTTGATGCAGAGCCTCGGCGTGCTGCCATCAACTGTTTTGGCTTTAGCGGCACGAACGCACACATGGTGATTGAGGAATATGTTAATCGGAGTGATGGACATCCAGCTATCACCGATGTTGCACCCGCTCAACCTTATCCGATCCTACTTTCCGCTAAGAACGAACAGCGCCTGTGGGAATATGCAGAACAACTGCTAAAACACCTGGAATCACAAACGCAACCTGGCGAACAGCCAGCCGCTTTGGGATATCGGCTATGTGACCTTGCGTACACATTACAAGTGGGGCGCGAACCGATGGATGCCCGTCTAGGATTTGTTGCTGACACCTTGACTGAAGTCGGGCAGAAACTGCGCCGCTTTGTTGATCGCAGTACATCTACTCCCCTGAAGAGTTTTGATGGTATCTATTGTGGCTTGGTTGGATCGGATTCCTCGGATTTTATAAAATTTGCTGCTGATGGTGACATTGTGACGATGACTAATTCTTGGTTGTCTCAACGAAAATACTCCAAGGTAATGGAACTATGGGTGCGAGGCGTATCTATTGACTGGACGCAGATTTATACCACTGGTGTAACAGCGCCAAAGCGGATTCGCCTACCAACCTATCCATTTGCCAGAGAGCGTTACTGGATTGGCAAAGAGATAGGAGCGATCGCGGATTTATCAGTCAAAAAATCAGAATTTGCCGATCGTATCGACTCAGCCAGTCAACTTGAGTGGACTCCCGAAGCACTTCCAGAGAACATTCCGTGGAGCGATCGCTTTGCTGATTATCAAGACCAAAAAATCCTCATCGTCTACGCCAGCGACGAGGACAAGGAAGGGATCTGTAGTCTTCTGAGACAAATTGAGGCTTCCGTTGGGCTGGAGCGATCGCTAAACTTGCAATGTCTTAGCTTCGACGCACTCGCCACTATTTCCATTGGGCAACCGTTGAATGTTGTTCTTGCCGTGGAATCTAAAGATGATGCCGCACGTAACTATTTTGAGATCCTTGGCGAATGGTTAAAATCCCAGCAAGAATTATTTAATACATATTATCTAACTGCCAATACTGAAGGTTTTGGAGATATAGAAAATGATCCGGTGACAGGCGCGATCGCAACATCGCTCTCTAACAATTGTCGAATCATTAGTGTGCAGCAGGATACATCCTGTGCAGAGAAGTATCAGCTTCTCCTGCGGGAATGGTTGAGCCGCAACCCATTAGATGAACAGCCGAGATTGGAATGGGTACGCTACGATGGGGTCGAACGATTCGTTTTGCGTCGCGCTAAATACCAGCCTGTCGAGTCTGGGGAGAAATCAAAGCGCCTCTATTCTATCCAGAAAAAGTGGAAACAAGGTGCTGTTCGACCGACAAAAACCTCGTCTTTTCAGGGCGAGATGCTGATTTTGGTAAACGAAGAAACCGCCGATCTGGGGCAACGTTTATTCAGTCAACAACGGGCTGCGATTGTCTACTGTGCAAATAATGACAGTGACCGAAATCGTCAGATATCAGCACAGATACTTGATTTTCGCGATTCCTCCTGCGGATTGGAAAGTGCAAAGACGATCCTTTCCCAACTTCAGCGGATTCGCATCGTTGTCGATCTCAGCGCTCTCTACCAAAGTTCTAAGGATTGCGATCGCGATGCACTGGGAAAAATTGCGTTTTATCAACAGCTGATAGCTGTCAGTTCCGATCTGGACATATTATATATCACAAAGGGGTTGCAGCATTTTTGCTCAGATACGATTAGTCTTGCCGGAGCGAAACTTGCCGGACTGATTAAGGTACTCAGTGCCGAACACGCTTATGTCGCATCTCGACATATCGATATTGATGCAGCGATGCTGCGTAATCCAGGGTTGCTCGAACAGGCACTCACTCAAGAGCTTACCGCTAATCTGGAAGAAACAGAAATTTGTTATCGCCAGCAAGAACGGTTCGTCCCCTACCTGGAAGCTGAAATTGCAGAACCAAGGGCGGATTTATCGATTCGTAGCGACGGAGTTTATGTTATCAGTGGCGGAACGGGAGGAATCGGGCTGGAAATAGCTGATTATCTCGTAGCCAAAGGCGCGAGGAAACTCGTCTTGATGGGACTGAACCCGCTACCACCCAAAACAAAATGGGGGGACGAAGGCGAACAATATTCTGAACACCTAAAGGTGAAACTTGGTAAGCTAGCCTCGCTAGATCGCCAGGTTGAGCATTTGAGCATATATACGGGATCGTTAACCGAACCTCAGCAGTTAGCGAACTTCTTTGCTGAAATTCGCGATCGCGTTGGTTCGATCGGTGGTGTAATTCACAGTGCTGGTATCACTTCTGACTTTAAAAAGCCCGCTTTCGTAACCAAAGATTTGGCTGGTATAGCTGCCGTCATCGAACCCAAAATAGCAGGACTCGAAGCACTTGCCACCATTTTTGCGAACGACGCGCTCGACTTCTTCGTGGCCTTCTCTTCATTGACGGGATTAATCCCTCGGTTCGCAAAGGGAAGTTGCGACTACGCCTTGGCAAATGCTTATGTTGACTGGTTCATGGCTTATCAAAACACTCAACTACATAAACGGGGTTATAAGTCAATCACCTGGGTGGACTGGCACGAAACTGGAATGGCGGCACGGGCACCATCATGTATCTTTAAAGCCATGCAGAACAATCTTGATAAAATTGGCTTGTTTACCCATTCCAACAAAGTCGGTAAGGACTTATTTGAACTTGCGCTTCAGCAGCAGGGAGCAGCCTGGGTTCTGAATACTGAGCTAGACCCAACAAAGTTTGGTGAGGCTGCTCCCACACTGCTTTTTGCACGCGATCGCTCTGCAAGCAATTCTCAGACCGAGGTTTCAAGCATCCAGTACCAGATCGAACAGTGGGAATCTCTGGTTCAGAAGCAAGGATTCATTGCCCCAGAATGCGTCACAAATATCATCAGTTTGTCAGAAATCAAAAGGCTCGATCCGCAACTGATTCAACGCATTTACCGTCTGTTGTTTCCGCAAACTACTGCCAAAGCTTTCGACAAAGACAGCCATGAAGCGATCGCCTTGAATGCAAATGACTCCCAACCAAACCAGCCAGACGCACCCGCCATCGACGTGATTCGAGAGGTTGCCACTCAGGTTCTGAAACTCAAGGAAATCGATGATAACAAGAAGTTTCAAGATTATGGGCTAGATTCCATTTCGGCAACCCAACTCGCAATTCGCCTGGAAAAACGTCTTCAAAAAGAAGTGCCACCCCAGTGGCTCCTTGACTTCCCGACAGTCAAGCTTTTGACCGACTGCTTGCAACGGCAGCCAGTGCCCTTGGCAATAGACGGTGAAGCGATCGCCAAGGCGATCGAGAAGGCAGTGAGGGAAGTATTGAAGATAAGTGGTATTGATTATAACCAGACTTTCCAGAACTACGGATTAGACTCCATTTCGGCAACCCAATTGGCAATTAAGCTTGAGAAGCAGTTGGAGCAAGAGATTATGCCCCAGTGGCTGATTGACTATCCAACGATTACATTGCTTGCTCGTCACTTAATTACCCAGATATAAGTTGTAAAAAGCATGACTACTTCCATCGAAGAATTGCTCGGTCTACAGCCCCCGATGACAAACCGTAAAAAGGAAAGTAACAACCAAATTTCGTTCAGCTTGCTGTTTTTCTCTGACGTGAGGAAAGATGTGACGGACAAGCAGAAATATGAATTCGTGCGCGACATCACGGTATTTGGCGATCGCGCAGGGTTTACGGCAATCTACATACCTGAGCGACACTTCTACGAATTTGGTTCTATTTTCGCCAATTCGGCGGTGATGGCATCCTATTTGATTCCGCAGACGACCCGCATCCGGTTTAGAACAGCCGGGATTTCCCTGCCTCTGCACCATCCGGCTGAAATCGTCGAGTGGTGGGCGATGAATGATATATTATCTGATGGACGAGTGGATCTCGGTTTTGGGTCGGGATGGAACAAGCCGGATTTTATTTATGCGCCCGAAAAATATGCTGAACGACGCAAGATTTGTAGTGAGTGGATTCCGATGGTGCAAAAGCTTTGGCGTGGCGAAACTGTCGCCTTTCCCGGCCCGAACGGTGAACTAATACCGATTGTGGTTTATCCACGTCCCCTGCAAAAGGAACTGAACGTCTGGCTGCTGGTCACAAAGAATGATGACGGTTTTTTTTACGCAGGTCGTCAAGGTTACAACGTTTTCACCATGCTCTACGGAAATAACTTTCAAGCCATGCGAGAAAAGATCGCATTATATCGTCAGGGACGGGAGGAAGGGGGTCACGATCCCAAGAAAGGCATAGTGACTCTAATGCTACATACCTTGGTTCACGAAAGCCGTGACTTGGTGCATAAAGTTGTTGAATTACCCTTTAAGGCTTATATCAAAAGTTCTCTAGACGCGCACGTACAAGCACTGGATGATAATAAAGGTGTCTCAGCGAAAGAGAAGGCCAAAATACTCGATTACGCATATCAACGGTATGTTAAAACAGCAGCTATTTTCGGCACCGTGGACGACGGCAGGAAAGTCATTGATGAAGCGATCGCGATCGGTGTTAACGATATAGCCTGCTTGGTTGATTTTGGCGTGGATTACTCTTTGGTAAAGGAGTCCCTCTCCTACCTGGAACAATTGACTTCGCACTATTTGCCATATACTAAATAATTATGAATACGGAAGAGCAACTTAAGTGTATCGAAGAGGCATTTTATCGGGACTCAATGCAGTCCCTGCCCTCCAGACAACCAGAATTGATTGTGCCGCCTTCGTTTCAAATTGAGCCGATCGCAATTGTTGGAGTGTCTGGCTACTTGCCTGGTTGTATGTCCGTCCGTGAATTCTGGCAAGCTTTAGACGCAGACCGTTCGTTAATTCAGGAAATCCCTGGAGAACGCTTTGATTCGCGCAAGTATTACGATCCGGCAGGCAAAGATCCTGGAAAGACGCGGTGTAAATGGGGCGGCTTTATTCCAGATGTTGCCGGCTTTGACGCGCATTTCTTTAAGATTCTTCCCTTTGATGCGAAGCAAATAGACCCAAGGCAGCGCTTGCTGCTGATGTCAGTGTATCAAACTTTATGTGATGCCGGATACGCCCCCGCAACGTTGAAGAAATCCCGCACCGGAGTCTATGTTGCTCATCAAGACGATGATTATCTCCAAATATTGAATGAACGCGGACTCGATCCGGGTGAAGGGTACGGGCAGGCATCGCTGCTGGCTAATCGAATCGCGTACTTTTTTGATTTTCGAGGCCCCAGCGAGATCGTAGATGCACAGTGCGCTGGTGCGGCAGTCGCTCTGCATCGAGCTGTATCGGCACTGCGATCCGGTGAAATCAGCCATGCTATTGTCAGTGCTGCCAACTTGCTTTTGCGCCCGCAGCCTTTCTTGGCACTGTCGCGCACCAAGCAATTGAGCCGCACCAATACCGTGAAGTCGTTTCAAGAGAACGCAGACGGACATTTACGGGCTGAAGGTGTTGTCAGTGTGATGTTGAAGCGCCTCACACAAGCCGAGGCAGACGGTGATTTTATTTATGCGCTGATATCGAATACGGCGGTAAACTTTAATGGTCAAGGGGGTACTTCGAGTGCTTCTCCGAACATAGAGAGTCATGTAGACTTGATCGAGCGATGCTATGGAGAAGCTGGTATTGACCCGCGTGACGTGAGCTATATCGAAGCTCAGGGCATGGGGAATCGTCTTTCCGACTTGGCGGAGTGGGAAGCCTTTAATCGGGCGTTGCGATCGCTAGCCAAAGCTAGAGGCGTAACTTTGGATCTCCACTCCTGTCGAATTAGTACGCTCAAGCCTTTAATCGGGCACATGGAATCGACATCTGCTCTGGGGGCGCTGCTGAAGATCGTCCGTAGTTTGGAAACCGAGCAGATTCACAAGATTCTCGGCTTTTCTGGCGCGGATATGGCGCTGGACACAGACAATCAGCCCTGTGTTCTGGCCAGCGAGACATTGCCTTGGAACAAAACGGACAAGCCGCGCCTCGCCGGACTGCATTCTTTTGGGATGAGCGGCAACAATGCTCATATTTTAATTCAGGAGTATCGTCCGTCAGAGAAAGAATATTCCCCGACTCAATCTTTGCCCGTCATTCAAGAGTTTCTCATCGTACTTTCTGCGAAAAGCGAGAAATCGTTAAAAGCCCTCGCAAGGGAACTCAACCAGTTTCTTGCTACTTCCTTAGTCCCTGATTTAAAGGACATTGCCCACACATTGTACAATGGGCGCGAACACATGGACTATCGAATGGCGATGGTCGTGCGCGATCGCCAACAATTGAGGGCTGGACTGCAATCGTATATCGAAGCGCCCGATGGCATTTCGACGAAAAAAGGGAATCCCAATGTCTTTATTGGCACTGTGAGTTCTGCTCAAGAGCAAGATCCTTCAAGTTTTGCCGGCATGCAAGCGATCGCGGCGGCGTGGGTGCAAGGCAGTGCAATTTCCTGGCCGGAACATCCCACCGCCCGCCGCGTGCCGCTTCCTAGCTATCATTTTGAGACACAGCGCTATTGGCTGGATGAAGGGATACAGCATCCTCCATCTCTGGCGGCAATTCCTAAGACGGGATTTCAGGACTTTGCGATCGATCCAGGGCAATCCAGTGAAGAGAACCTGCGTCGATATCTCACCTGTATTCTAGTCGAGTTCCTCGACCTCCCGTCAGATCGAATCGATGAGAATAAACATCTGCAAGATTACGGCATCGACTCTCTTGCGGGAATGCGGGTGATTCGCAGTCTGTCGGAAACCTTCGACATCGAAGTTTTAGGTCGAGATTTGCTCCAGCATCCGACAATCCGATCGCTATCAAAACACCTAAGTCAAAGAATCGACTTGGAGGCGAACCGCCCGTCCAATCCCCAGGTGAGTGAACCGGAAAACCGAGAGTTGGAATTTCCGCTTTCTGAAGGTCAAAAAGGATTATGGGCGTTACAGAAGTCATTTCCGCTCATGACTGCCTACAATATTCCGTTGTGTCTTAAGATTCGCAACACCATCGACGCTTCGATTTTGTCAAAGGCTTTGAAGTCATTACTCAGACAGCATCCTGTTCTCGGCTATCACCTGTCTGAAAAAGACGGCATTCTCAGACAAGGGCTGGCTCCGGGGACTGAGATCGGCATTAATACCGAAGATGTTTCAGTCCTTGATGAGCAAAGCATCCTATCTAAACTCAGAGAAAAGTCGAAACAGCCCTTCAATCTGGAACAAGGCCCCTTAATCCGGGTGGATCTGCTGCAAAAATCTTCAACGCAAACCTACCTTCTGATTTGCGTACATCATATTGTGTTTGACGGTGGCTCGTTCCTACCATTGGTTGATTCACTTTTTGATGCTTATCGCCGCTTACTGCACGGAGAATCGCCGCTTGCTGCGCCGATCTCCACAACATATCAGGATTTCGTTCTCTGGGAGCGGCAGATGCTGAATGGCGCTTGGGAAAAACATCGATCCTATTGGCGGGAGACACTTTCAGGCAACCTGCCAGTACTGGAACTACCCACAGATCGCTCGCGGTCAAAAGCACAACTGTTTTCCGGCGCAGTCATTTCGACATCGATTGAGTCGTCGCTGGCGGCTCAAATCCAAAGTTTTAGCAAAGCGCAACGAGTCAACCCCTCTACCATATTTCTGGCTCTATTCAAAATCCTGTTACATAGATATACCAACTTGGATGACATCATCGTTGGGATGCCAAGCATGGGACGACCGCAAGAACGATTCCGCTCGGTCGTTGGTTATTTCATCAATATGGTGGCGATCCGCAGCAAAGGCTTCAGTCAGCAGACGTTCGCGACTTTTCTGGAAAATCTCAAATACACCATGTCCGATGGTCTTGACCACGCCAGCGTTCCGTTTACAACCGTTGTCCGAGATATCGGCATTCTCCCCAATGCGATCGCCGCCCCCGTGTTTCAAGTGGCATTTGAGTACCAGAACGGTCTCGCACCTAGCGATTTGCAACACTTATGCAGTTGCTACGGCGACCTTTTCGATCTAGAAATTAGCTTCGACATCCACCAAGAAGGTGAATACGAGCTAGTGTTGGAGGTATTTGAAGAAGCAAATGGTTATCGAGTCAGTTTTAAATATAATCCGAGCTTATATGACGCAACAACGATTCAACAGATGCTCGGTCATTATTTGCAGCTGACTCAAGTGGCAATTTCCAATCCGAATGCCTTGGTACACAAGTACGAAATGATGGACGACGCGGAACGACGGTTGATTCAGTGGGATTTGAATGCAACTTCCGTAGAATATCCCAGCAATTGCGTTCACCAACTGTTTCAAGAGCAAGTCGAGAGAACTCCGAATGCGGTGGCGGTGGCTTGCGGTGAGCGGACTCTATCTTATGAAGAACTGAATCGCAAAAGTACAGCTTTAGCCAAATACTTGCAGCAACAAGGTGTCCAGTCGGAAACCTTGGTTGCGGTTTGCGTCGAGCGATCGCTTGATACGATCGTCGCCTTGCTTGGGATTATGAAGGCTGGCGGTGCTTATGTGCCTTTAGATCCGCAATTTCCCCAGGAGCGTTTGACGTATATGTTACGTGACTGTGGTGCTACATTCCTCGTTACCCAGTCGTGGCTGAACAATCGAATTGGTTTCATCGACGCACAGTACATTAACCTAGATCGGCAATGGGAAGAAATCGAACAGGATGCGGAATCGGTCGAGCCTCTAAAATGTTTGGCAGGTCTGGGAAATCTCGCGTATGTCATTTATACATCGGGAAGCACTGGTAAGCCCAAGGGAGTCACAATCGAACATCGGGCGCTGACCAACTTTCTGTGCGGCATGGCAGACCAAATCGGCAAGCAGTTCGTGGCTGATTTTCTGGCAGTTACAACCTACAGTTTTGACATCGCCGCGCTGGAACTGTTTTTCCCCCTAATTCAGGGTGGGCGTTGCACCATCTGCGATCGCGCTCGACTCAAAGACGTTGAGGCAATTAAGGCGGAAATTCGGCGAGCGAAACCGACTATTATGCAAGCTACACCCTCCTTTTGGACTATGTTGCTCCAGTCAGGATGGAAAAATGACGAGAACTTAAAAATTCTCTGTGGCGGTGAGATGCTGAACGATTCCCTGCGATCGATGTTTGCCTCCATCGGCTGCGAAGTCTGGAATCTTTACGGCCCCACCGAAACCACAATCTGGTCGATGCTTGCGAAGATCCAACCCGGCGATTCAGTCACCATTGGCAAGCCGATCGCCAATACCCGTGTCTATATCCTGGATGCCCACGACCAACTGGCTCCGATGGGTGTCCCCGGCGAACTTTGCATCGCTGGCGCGGGTTTGGCGCGGGGGTATTGGAACCAGCCGGAACTTACCGCCCAAAAATTTATCGATCATCCCCTAGAGGCGAATAACGGCAGCAAGCTGTATCGCACGGGCGACCTCTGCTGCTGGCTACCCAACGGCACCCTCCAGCATTTGGGCCGGTTGGATCTTCAGGTGAAGATTCGCGGATTCCGAATCGAACTGGAAGAAGTCGAACGCGAACTGAGTCGCCATCCCGCAGTAGCTGAATGCGTGGTGGTGGCAAAGGAACGCCAGGGAGTCCAGAGTCTCATCGGCTATTACGTTCCCAGGCAAAGTGACGAAAAAAACTTGCTACAGGACTTCGATCTCATCGCCCATCTGAAGCAACGTCTGCCCGATTACGCGATCCCAACAGCATTTGTCTCACTGGATCGCATACCTCTAACTGCCAACGGCAAAGTCGATCGAAAATCCCTCGCTGACCGAGAGGTTGCGATCCAACGGAAGACAGAGAAAGTAACTGCCAAGACTGAAACCGAGGCGATTCTGGCAGATATTTGGAAGAATGTACTGAATGTCACGGATATTAGCATTAACGACGGATTCTTTGCTGCTGGCGGCGATTCGGTTCTGTCTGTGATTCTGGCGGATCGGATAGCGCGAAGGTTTAATCAAGAGTTTCCGGTTACATCCTTGTTCAAGTATTCAACAATCCGAGATATTGCCGCCTATTTAGGAGACAAACAGGCTGAGATTCTTGAAGAAACTCCGTTACAAAATCTCATGTCTGCGTCCCACGAAGATGAGCAAGAGCGATCTGCGCTAGCCTTCGACAACGCCAAAGGCGAAGCACTGCAAGATAGCCTAGCGATCGTTGGTATCTCTTGTCACTTTCCCGACGCCCCAAATCACGATCAATTCTGGCAGAACATCTGTGCTGGCAAGGAAAGCGGGCAATTCTTCTCTGAGGAAGAACTACGCCAAGCTGGTGTTTCAGAAGACTCGATCCGAAATCCCCACTTTGTGGGAGTCCAGCGAACGATTGAAGGTAAGGGCAACTTCGATCCCGAATTCTTCAACATCTCGCCACGCAACGCCGTGTTCATGGACCCACAATTCCGTTTGCTGCTGATGCACGCTTGGCGGGCGGTGGAAGATGCGGGATATGTGTCAAGCGAGATCCCTCGTACCAGCGTGTTTATCTCCGCTAGCAACAGTGGTTACAACACGTTGGTTGACAAAGCTGGAATTATCGAAGCAACGGACGAATACACCGCCTGGATGTTAAATCAGAGCGGCACGATTCCCACCACGATTTCTTATCAGCTGGGCTTCATTGGGCCGAGCGTATTTGTGCATACGAACTGTTCCTCGTCGTTGGCAGCACTTAGTGCCGCTTATCAAAGCCTCAGCCTGGGTCAGTCCGACTACGCATTAGTCGGCGCATCAACCTTGTTGCCTAAGTCTGAGATCGGATATCTGCATCGTCCCGGTTTGAATTTATCCCGTGATGGTCACTGCCGAACCTTCGATGCGGCTGCTGATGGACTGGTGGCAGGTGAAGGTGTAGCGGTGTTATTGGTGAAAAAAGCTCCTCTAGCCATTGCCGACGGCGATCGCATTTATGCCCTAATCCGAGGAATCGGTATCAATAACGATGGCAGAGATAAAGCTGGGTTCTTTGCGCCCAGCGTGCGCGGTCAGTCTCAGGCGATCGATATGGCACTGAATTCTACAGGTATTGGGGCAGAGACGATTGGCTATATCGAAGCCCACGGCACTGGCACCAAGCTAGGCGATCCGATCGAGATTCAGGCGCTTTGCGACAGCTATCAAAAACATACCAATCAAAGGCAGTATTGCGCCATTGGTTCAGTCAAGCCGAATATTGGGCACTTGGATACAGGTGCAGGGCTGGCAGGATGCATTAAAGTGGCGATGAGCTTATATCACAAAAAGATTCCACCGTCAATCAACTTCAGCCAACCAAATCCCGCCATTGATTTTGAGCGATCGCCATTTTTTGTCATAGATCGTCTCCATGAATGGGAGGCAGCGCCCTGGCCCCGTCGCGCAGCTCTGAGCGCCTTCGGCATTGGTGGAACCAATACCCACGCGATTCTGGAAGAATATCTGCCAAGTCCAAGGTTATCCCCAAAGAAACTCAATAGTCCGGTTTTGATTGTGCTGTCAGCCAGGAAAGACGAGCGTCTCAAAGAATACGTCGGATCGCTAGCTGATTATTTAGAACAGGGGATTGCCAAACCCAACGATTCGAGCGAAACCGAGTGGTTAATAAACCTTGCCTACACCTTGCAATGCGGTCGCCAGCCGATGGAGAGTCGGGTTGCCTTCATTGCCAGTAGCGTTGAAGAATTACTCGCTAAACTCCGCCGATTTGCTACCGACTGGCAGCCTTTTGAGGGTTGCTATTTTGGTTCGCCATCTAGGGAGAATCAGATTCTCAAGCTGTTTGCAGGTGATGAGGACATACAAGGATTATTGGCGCAGTGGCTAGTAAAAAAGAATGTAGCCAAGTTAGCGCAGGTATGGATTCAGGGGGTAAAGGTGGATTGGAGTCGATTATACTGCGATCGCTTGCCGTCCCGAATTAGCGCCCCCACATACCCTTTTGCACCAGAGTACTATTGGCCGACTCCTAATTCTTCGTCAGTCAGCTTTTCGACACTTGCACCAAGCCATGCGATCGATCCGTTGCAGCATAAGAATGTTTCGGTGTCGGCGCAACATTACAGCTACGAGTTCACTGGGCATGAGTTTTTTCTAGCAGATCACCAAATCCGGCACAATGGTTCTGGGAGAAAAGTATTGCCTGCTGTGGTATACCTGGAAATGGTTCACCGCGCTTTCTGGCAAAGCATCAGCCATTCGCTGCCA
This sequence comes from Nostoc sp. 'Peltigera membranacea cyanobiont' 213, assembly GCF_002245975.1. Taxonomy (NCBI): domain Bacteria; kingdom Bacillati; phylum Cyanobacteriota; class Cyanophyceae; order Nostocales; family Nostocaceae; genus Nostoc; species Nostoc sp. 'Peltigera membranacea cyanobiont' 213. Next base: position 28,646 of record NZ_NOLI01000030.1, read on the forward strand.
AATTTAGAGTATCCAGGAAATAACGACAAGGCAGTAATTGTACTGAGTAATGTTGCTTGGGTACAGGCTCTCTTTGTTGACGAATCGCCAGCAGTCGTTGAATTGAAATTGTTCGACGGGGCGCTGAACCAAATGCGCTTCGAGATCGACAGCACATTCAAAGGCAAAACTTCGCTTCACTGCCACGGTGACGCAGCAGTGCGTTTTAATACTGTTCCTATTCTCAACTTGCTCGAGCTACAGCAACAAATACGAGAACGTCAACTTTCATCAGCAGAATGTTATGAGATTTTTCGCACATTAGGCGTGGATTACGGCCCTGCTCACCACGCCATCGATACTCTGTTCCTGTCCGCTGGCAAAGCTTCAGATCGACAGGTGTTGGCAAAGTTGGTGATTCCTGATGCCGTCGCTCAAGAGCAGTCTCGATATATCTTACACCCCAGTCTGTTGGATGCTGGGTTGCAGTCGTGCGTCGGCTTATTGCTGACTAATTCCCAAGAGTCGCTGCGGTTGGCGTTGCCATCGTCCCTGGAACAAATAGAAGTATACGATTCCTGTGCTGCCCTCATGTGGGCTTGGGTTCGTTTTGCACCCGAAACCAAAAAAGACAGCCCAATTCAACGAATAGACATCGATTTATGCACTGACGACGGTAAGGTTGCAGTGCGGATGAAGGGCTTTGTCGCCCGCGAAATTCGCCAGCAGGATTCCGATGCAGCAGTCATTCAACATCAACCAAAGCCTTTGATAAGTAACGAGATACCGCCCGGATTGGGTTCTGTAACCCTGAAACCAGTTTGGGATCGTGTGGCGATCGCACCTCAAGCGGATCGCTCAAAAGACAGCCTCACAGTAGTTTTCGGTGCAAACCAAACCTGGAAAGACCAGATTGCCGAACTCCATCGCACCACAGTGCTGGTTGACTCGGCAAAACCGCAATCTGTTGAGGAATTCTCCAAACAAATCGAATTGCTAGGATTGATAGACCGCTTACTTTGGCTTGCTCCAGCACCGATTAAATATGCCTTAGATGACGATCGCCTTGTCGATGAGCAGGAGTCTGGCGTTCTTCAGTTGTTTCGCTTGCTCAAATCGCTCTTTGAGAGCGGTTACGGAAAAAAATCCTTAGCGCTCACTGTGGTGACGAGTCAGAGTGTCGCGGTTCGCCCATTTGAAACCGCAAATCCGATCGCGGCAAGCATTCACGGTCTAGTTGCAACGCTCAAGAGTGAATATCCACATTGGCGCGTCCGGTTACTGGATATTGACAGGGGCGAGTTGCCATCTCTCGCTGAGTTATTTTCTGACAATGACACCGCAGATTTCCCGTTACTTGCGAGGCGAGACAAACAATGGTTTGCCCGCAAGCTGATCCCCATCGCCTTTGAAAGCAACGATTTTCCTGCTTACAAGCAAAAGGGAGTATACGTGGCGATCGGTGGTGCTGGCGGTGTTGGCGAAGTCTGGAGCCGACACATCATTGAGAACTATCAAGCGCAAGTAATCTGGATCGGTCGGCGAGAACTTGACGATAAAATCCGCGAAAAACAGGCGAAACTAGCTGCATTCGGTTCAAAACCGCTCTACATTCAGGCGGATGCCAAAAACAAAGCCTCTTTAGAAAAAGCTCTCGAAGAGATTCGCCAAAGCTACAGTTGTATAAATGGCGTGGTACACACTGCGATCGAGCTTCAAGACCAGAGTCTGGCGCAGATGTCCATTACCCGTTTTCGGACTGGACTGTTCGCCAAGGCTGAAACCAGCGTTCGCTTAGTTCAGGTTTTCCAGCATGAGCCGTTGGACTTCGTTCTCTTCTTCTCTTCCCTGATCTCTTTTGGTGAGTCGCCGGGACAAGCCAACTATGCCGCTGGGTGTAGCTTCCTCGATGCCTACGCCGAACAGCTTGGCAAAGACTGGGCTGTGTCGGTGAAAGTGATGAATTGGGGATATTGGGGCAACACTGGTGTTGTGGCTGACGCTACCTATCGAGAACGAATGCGGCAAAACGGCATCGGCTCCATTGAATCACAGCAGGCAATGGCGGCTCTAAATCGACTGCTGCAAGGACAAATCGATCAATTGGCATTCATCAACCTGCTCAAACCTCAAGCACTTGAGTTTGTAATTGAAGATGAAGTGCTTTCCGTAGTCGGTTCCGCACCCAGTCAAACGGCTCATCCTGTAGTTGAGAATGTTGCGCCGGAAATCCGCTATTCTCAGCAATGGCAATTAATTCGCACCCATCGCACGGATGCCCGTGACGCGCTGCTGCAAAACTTGTTGCTTGCCAATTTGAGCGAGATGGGAGTTCTTAATTCCCCGAATGGGCGATCGCTCCCTATGACCTACTATCATAAGTGGCTTGACGAGAGCATCCGTCTGCTTCAACAGAATGGCTTGTTAATTCGTCAGGAAAATGTCAGCAGCGTCGAAGAACTTTGGACGATGTGGCAAAAAGCGCGGCGGGACTGGGAAGGAAGCGCCAGCGTGACAGCAGAGATAAACCTTGTGGAGAAATGTCTGCACTCATTGCCAGATATCCTGAGTGGTAGAAAACTTCCCCAGGACGTGATTTTTCCTGAATCTTCGCTGCGCCTGGTCGAGCCGCTATATCGAGGTAATCCGGTTGCAGATTTTTTCAACGAGGTGATTGGCGATGCAGTTGTCGATGCTATTAATAGTTGGGACAAAGGCAACGGGCCGATCCGAATCCTGGAAGTTGGTGCAGGAACAGGGGGAACCACTGTTGGTTTACTGCAAAAGCTTGCGCCTTATAGCGATCGCATCGGCGAATATTGCTATACCGATATTTCCCAGGCATTCCTCATTCATGCCCAAGAGCATTACGCCATCGACTACCCATTTCTCAAGGTCGATCGCTTTAATGTCGAGCAGCCTCTTTCAATTCAGTCGATTCAGCCTGGAAGTTATGACATTGTAGTAGCAACGAACGTCCTCCACGCAACTAAAAATATCCGTCAGACTGTACGTAACGTCAAGGCCGCGATGCGTGCAGGCGGACAAGTCTTTATCAACGAGATCGGTGGTAATTCTCTATTCTCTCACTTGACTTTTGGCTTACTGGAAGGCTGGTGGCGTTTTGAAGATGCCGAAATGCGTATCCCAGGTTGCCCAGCGCTGAATTCTCATACCTGGAAACAAGTTTTGCAAGAAGAAGGTTTCGATGCCGTTAAGTTTCCGGTGCAGTTTGCCCATGACTTAGGCCATCAGATCGTCGTTGCCAGCAGCAATGGCGTCATTCGTCAACCTTTGTTGGACAAGCCCCATGTCGAGCCGGAATCTGTCGCCCAGACGCAGCCCGATGATTCATCAAATGTGCAGACAAATAGTATTGTGTCATTGCAGGAGCGGACTACAGAATTTGTTCGCCAGACCTTATCAGAGGCAACACGGACTCCAGCAAACAAGGTTCGTCTCGATACGCCCTTCGAGCAGTATGGTGTGGATTCAATTGTGCAGGTGGGGCTGATCCAAAAACTGGAACAGGTGACTGGATCGCTGCCCAACACCATCTTGTTTGAATACAGCACCACCCGCGAACTTGTTGACTATCTATTAGCCCATCACCAGGAGTTCTTAACCGCGTCCTTCCCGACTCGAATTGACGAAACTGAGCCAACAAGCAGCAATTCCGTCTCACAATCCACCAACGAAGATTCGCCATCCCCTAGAGTATCTCCCCAACCTGCCCAAAACACGACCGCATCGGATACCGCGAACGCCGCGTCAAACGCGAGTAGGTTTGTGCAGGACGACATCGCCATCGTTGGCATTGCTGGTCGCTACCCAGGTGCTAAAAATTTAGATGAATTGTGGGAAGTTCTCAGAACAGGGCGTAGTTGCATTGTCGAGGCGGACAGGTTTCGGCGGTCGAATTTGTCAGATCGCAAGCATTCCGAAACTCCGGCGCGATCGCACTTCGGTGGTTTCCTCAACGATGTTTACTGTTTTGATCGTCAACTATTCGGTGTTTCCGAAGAAAGAGCGATCGCCATGCCCCCAGAGGTGCGTTTATTCCTAGAAATTACCTGGGAAACCTTTGAAGCTGCGGGCTATTCACGGGCAGCCCTAAAACAGTTCCAGCTTAGGGAGAAGAAAGGCATCGGCGTTTTTGTCGGCTCAATGTACAGTCAGTATGCCTGGACTAATCCTTCTAGAAAAGAAGCCGTCCTCAGTTCCAACGGTACGGAATGGCAAATTGCTAATCAGGTGTCGCATTTTTTTGATTTGACTGGGCCTAGCCTGGTGCTGAATACTGCTTGCTCCAGTTCTTTGACCGCAATCCATTTAGCTTGTGAAAGCTTGCGACAGGGCAGTTGTTCGATGGCGTTGGCTGGTGGTGTCAATTTGACTTTAGAACCTTCAAAATTCCTATCCCTGGAGCGATCCAACTTCCTTGGTTCTGGACAACACAGCAGAAGCCTTGGTGACGGCGACGGCATGATTCCCAGCGAAGGCGTAGGAACGTTGCTGCTGAAACCGCTCAGTTTGGCAATTGCGGACAACGACCGGATCGAAGGCATCATCAAAAGCAGCTTTGTGAATCACAGCGGCGGAAGACAGGCATTCACGGCTCCCGATCCAGCCCAACAAACTCAGCTGGTGCTGGATTCTATCGCCCGTAGTGGGTGCGACATTGAGACAATTACCTATGTCGAATCGGCGGCGAATGGCTCCAGTCTTGGCGATCCGATTGAAATCATTGCGCTGAAGAATGCTTTTGCAAAGCTAACTAACAAAACAGGTTTTTGTGCGATCGGTTCGGTTAAATCTAACTTGGGCCACTTGGAAGCCGCATCGGGCATTTCGCAAATCGCCAAGGTACTATTGCAGTTCCAGCAAAAAACCCTCGTTCCCACCATCAACGCGACGCCGAGAAATCCCCGCATCAAACTCGACAATTCACCGTTTTACCTACAGGAACAATTGTCGCCCTGGGTTCCTCAGTCGGATTCTCACAATAGCGACCTACCGCGCCGTAGCCTGATTAACTCTTTTGGCGCAGGCGGTTCTTACGCAAACCTAATCGTGGAGGAATATCAAGATAAACCGTCAAATACCACATCTAGACCTCATCCGAGCGAAACTTTACTTGTATTTGCTGCCGCAACCCAAAAAGGACTACAGAGTTACTTGACACGGCTTCAGACATATTTGCGAGAACATCCCGCGATTTCAGTAGCGGATCTTGCTTCGGCTCTACAGTTACGAGATTGCAACCTTGAGTATCGTTTAGCCGCGATCGCATCCTCAACAAACCAAGCGCTCAATGTAGTCGAGCAGTTAGCAGGTCACAATGTCGATGTTAGCAATCCGGGTATCTACGCATCTTTTGGCGGCGCAGACTTACCGACACCAAAAGATGCCCAATTGCAATCCGCTATTGGCGATCGCGACCTTTTCAGGTTAGCGCGTTACTGGGCTGCTGGTGCAGACATCGATTTTGCTCGGCTGAATCGCGTCGATCGCAAATCGTGTGTGGTGTTGCCTGGATACGCATTTGAGCATGACAAGGAGTTTTCCTACATCATCCATGATTCCCAGGACGATACCCAAGCAACGGCAGAGCCATTGGGATCGCAGACATCAGGAGGGATGACAGCAACATATTTTTACGACGAACCATTTCTCCAAGACCACACATTGTTGGGCGATCGGGTTCTGTTAGGAGTTACTCATGCCAGTCTGGCGATGACAGACTTTTTCCAACGGTTTCCGCACCAGCGTGCCCTTTGTTTGAAACGCCTCACTTTTGTTCAGCCGATAATTGTTGACCGAGGGGAAGCTGTCACCGTTGAAATCCACACCTCAGAAATCCCAACCGGATTGAATTTCGAGGCTAGATACCGCTGCACCACCTCGAAACAATTGACGCAAACTGCGGCAACAGGACACTTACAGCCGGATCTGTACAAAGAGGAATACTTGGACGTAGAACGCCTACTGGAGTCTTCCACTCCAATTGGCAATCTGGAATCGATCTACCAAACTGTTCCCGCAATTCGCTTGGGGTCTAGTTTCAGGACGATTGAAAGATTATTCCGCACAAGTGATGGTATAATTGCCACAGTTTGTTTGACCGAACAGAGCCGTCAAGAGTCCCATACTTATGCTTTACATCCTCTGGCGATCGACAGCGCTTTCCTGGCCGCAGCACCCCTGCTTGCAGATGCAATTGGTAACGATTCTAACTATTTGCCGTTTGGCATTAAAGAAATCTATTGTGTCAAAGTTGACAACTGGCGATCGCTCGATCGTTGCTGGGTATATACTCGGTTAGTCAAGAATTCTGGCGAACTGATTCTGTTTGATGCAGATATTATTTCTGATAACTCATTAGTGGTTGCCCGCTTGCGGGGTTGTTCGTTAAAGCTTCTCCATGACCGAAAAGAACCTGAACAGGCTTCACTGAAATCAGATTCAATTGACGCATCGATCCTTGAGACGAGTCTGGCTGCCGATGTGCTGCGTTATCTAATCGACAAAATCAATATCACAGCGCAGATATCGATCGCCGAAACGGAGGTGAATACCAATTTGATGCAGCTAGGTTTGGGATCGGCCGAATTGGTGGCGATCGCAGCCAGCATCGAACAGGATACCGACCTGGAACTAAATGCCACATTGTTCTTTGAATACCCCAGCCTGATGGAAGTGACGAATTTTTTCGTAGATTCCCATCCTGCTGCTTTTCTACAACTACTTGGTGAAAGGAAAACCCAGCACAGAACTATTCCAGAAAAGTTAGATAGCTCAATATTGCAAAACCACGAAAAGGTGTCAGCAAACCTGCACGGCGATATTGCAGTCATCGGTATGCATAGCACGTATGCCGAATGCGAGGATCTCGATCGGTTTTGGCAGTTGATCCGTGACGGCAGAGATGTAATCCGGGAAGTGCCTCGCGATCGCTGGGATTATCGTCCCTGGTTTGACCCAAATCCTGGTTCCGAAGACAAAACCTACTGCAAATGGGGCAGCTTCATCAAAGATGCAGACAAATTCGATGCCGCCTTTTTCAATATTTCCCCGCGAGAAGCGATGTGGATGGACCCGCAGAATCGCTTGCTAATGCAAAGTATGTATGCAGCAGCAGAAGATGCCGGGGTGGTTAATCAGTTGCGTGGCAGTAACACGGGTGTCTTCGCCGGCATCTGTTTTGATGATTATGCAGAGAAAATTGTCGAGTTGGGTTTGCCGCTTGATATCTATACTGGGACGGGACGAAGCGGCATCAGCGCCAACCGGATTTCCTTCTGGTTCGATTTTAAGGGGCCGAGTATGGTGATTAATACAGCCTGCTCTTCGTCTTTGGTGGCGCTGCATTACGCCTGTCAAGCACTGCGAAACCAGGAATGCGAAATGGCGTTTGTGGGTGGTGCTAACCTGCTACTCTCATCGCTGCACTACCGCTATTTTTCCAAACTGGGAGCGTTATCTCCAACTGGGCATTGTCATACATTTGATGCTGCCGCTGACGGTTATGTGCCAGCCGAATGTATTGCTAGTGTACTGCTCAAACCCCTGGAGCAGGCAGAGAAAGATGGCGATCGCATCCACGCCGTCATCAAGGGAACTGCCTTTACACACGGAGGCTACACACCGTCTCTGTCTGCGCCTAGCGTCGCGGGTGAGGAAAACGCGATCGTCAAAGCATGGGAAGATGCCGGCATCGATCCCGAAACGCTAACTTATATAGAAGCTCACGGCACTGGAACCAAGCTCGGCGATCCGATCGAAACCAACAGTCTTAAGAATGCATTTGCCCGGTATACTAATAAGACCGGATTTTGCGCGATCGGCTCGGTGAAAGCAAATATCGGTCATGCAGAGGGTGCTGCTGGCATCACTGGGCTGATTAAAGTAATACTACAGATCAAACATCGCCAGATTCCCCCTCTCGCCAATCTCAAGCAGCTCAACCCTTACCTGAAGTTGGAAGGCTCACCGCTTTATATCAATCGTGAACTGACTGATTGGGAAAGCGAAGGCGTTAGACGGGCGGGTGTCAGTTCTTTTGGGTTTTCCGGTGCTTTTGCACACGCCGTTATTGAAGAGTATCGTAGTTATACTGATAGTGAATGCGAGTTTTCTGGCCCCTTCCCAATCGTCCTTTCTGCAAAGAACAACGAGTGTCTCAAGGGTCAAGTCGCCAACTTGATAGCATTCTTAGAAGAGAATTGCTCTAAAAATCTCCAGTACGAAGAAAACTTCCTGGCCAACCTGTCCTACACGCTGCAAGTTGGGCGAGAAGCGATGCAAACACGTCTCGGCTTTGTGGTTGAGTCGATGGCCGAACTGAGAAATAAGCTGCAAATGGCTTGGAAGGATTCAGATACCAAATCGGAATTGTTCTACGGAGAGAGCAAATCTGGCAAGGAATATCTGGCTAGTCTTTTGGCAAACAGGGATGTGTCTGAAGTCATCGCAGGTTGGATGAATAACTGTGAATATGCCGCTTTAGTTGATGGCTGGACTAAGGGCATGACCGTTGATTGGAGCAAACTTTACGCCAACGAAAAACCCCAGCGAATTAGTCTGCCTACTTATGCTTTTGCCCGCGAAAGTTATTGGATTTGCCCGCTTGATGGCGATGAGGGGCAGTCAGATTTAAAAACAGAGGCGAAGTTGTACGCCTTAGTGCCGTGCTGGGATGCAATACCTTTACTGAAAGCGAACCTGCCTTTTAGCGATCGCACACAGCGAACGCTGATTATCGGTGTAGATGCGGAACTCAAAGACGATCTGAGAGCTTGCTTTCCTAACGCATCCTATTTTGGTAACATGGCAAAAAACCGGATTGAGTCTCTCAAAGGCAGGTTAGAGACAGATTCGTCTTGGCAGCACATTATCATTGTCGTTCCCGAAGATAACTGTTCGTTGCTAGATGATGGTACAGTGTTATCTGCACAAGAGGGCGGGATACTTTCGGTCTTTCGGATTGCCAAGTCCCTGCTCTCGGCTGGCTACGCTACAAAAAATCTGGCTCTTACTTTCATGACGACGCAGATTGCTGCTATCAATAAAGATGAGTCGTCAAACCCAGTGCATTCCGCCGTGCATGGTTTTGCAGGTGTCCTTGCCAAAGAACTGCCTTCTTGGAACGTCCGCGTTTTGGATCTACAAAAAGGGCGATCGCTTTCATCTGTCGATCTAGAACATTTTCCCGATGATAGCGCAGGCAAGGTTTTCGCTTGGCGAGACGGGGAATGGTATCGACAAACTCCGATCCCAATGCGGAACGTTCCGACCCCTCAAGCCGATGAGTTTCATTCTGCTTATAAAAACCGTGGTGTCTACGTCGTTATCGGCGGGGCGGGTGGCATAGGCAGCGCTTGGTCACGCTTCGTTATTGAAAATTACGATGCCAGAGTCATTTGGATCGGTCGTCGGCAAATTGACGATGAAATTCGTCAAAAAATTGACACGTTAAAACAAATTGGTCACGCCCCGGAATATTTACAGGCTGACGCATCCGATCGAGAATCACTGACTGAAGCGTACAAGTCCATCAAGTCTCGGTACTCCCAGATACATGGTGTCATTCATTCGGCTGTTGGGCAATTCGACCAAAGCCTCAGTGAAATGGACGAGAACCGATTCCGCTCTATTTTGTCATCCAAGATCGATGTTAGTGTGAATATGGCAACCGTGTTTAAACACGAGCCATTAGATTTCATGCTGTTTTTTTCCTCTATTATTTCTTTAACTCGCGGTGGGGGTATGAGCGGTTATGCCGCAGGCTGCGCGTTCAAGGACTCTTTCGCAATCGAGTTGAACCGTTGCCTCCCATTCCCTGTAAAGGTGATAAATTGGGGGTACTGGAACGTCGGAACTGGTAACACCATCCCTGACGCCACGAAAATCCGCATGAAACAGTGCGGGATTGAGCCGATCGCATCGCAACAGGGTTTAGAAGCGCTGTCAGGCTTTCTGGTCAGCCCTTTGCATCAACTTGCTCTCTTGAAAACCACTGGTTTAGACAGGCTTGATTTGGTCAAGGACGACGAGTGGCTTGATGTTTATCCCCCGGTCAATCCGTCTTGTATTGAGTCGGCACTCAGGCAAATTCCCTGGCATGACCATCGCGTTGCAGCCATAGCAAAGCAATATCTAGAACCGATTGCAGCCATAGAAACTTTGCTGCTGAGATTGCTGCATGGCACGCTGACAAGCCTCGACTTGTTGCATCCACACGCCACTCTGTCACCCGCTCTTCCAGAATTCTATCAACTCTGGCTGCAAGAGAGTCGTCGGCTGGCGATCGCGCTCGTGCCGGATAGCGTGCAAGGGAATCTCAGTGATATCTGGGATGAATGGAATCGCCAGAAAATCCATTGGGACAGTATGCCTCACATCCAGGCGATCGTCACGCTGGTGGATGTTTGTATGCGCGAACTTCCAGCGATTCTGAAGGCACAAAAGCGAGCAACAGATATCATTTTCCCCAATGGTTCCATGTCACTGGTAGAAGGAATCTACGAAAGGAATGCGATCGCGACGCATTTCAACGAACTGCTTGCCCAGACTGTAGTTAACTACCTACAGGAACGATGCCGGGTCGATGAGTTGACACCGATACGAATTCTGGAAATTGGTGCTGGCACAGGATCAACAACAGCAACTTTATTACACCATCTCGAACCTTTGGGCAATCTGGTTGGCGAATATCTTTATACAGACATTTCCCCAGCATTTCTGGTTCGCGCAGAAAGACACTTTGCACCCAAGTATCCGTTTTTGCGAACACAATTATTTGACGTTGACCAGCCTCTATCGAAGCAGGGCATTCCAATCGGCTCTTTTGATATAGTTATTGCCACCAACTGTATCCATGCAACAGCCAATATTCGCCGCTCTCTACGTAACGCTAAAGCCGCCTTGCGCGGACAAGGCGTGATTTTCCTCAATGAAATTACCCAAATTTCATTAATTTCTCACCTTACTTTCGGTTTGTTGGCAGGATGGTGGTTAGCTGAAGATGCACGAGTACCTGGATCGCCGTTCCTGCTAGCAGAAGACTGGAAACGAGTCCTCCAGCAAGAGGGTTTCCAAGCGATCGCTTACCCGGCGCGTTCGGCTGATTCGTTGGGACAACAGGTAATTGTCGCTGTTAGTGATGGTGTTGTTCGTCAGCCAGAATCGATCTCTTCCGTACCTTCTCCAAAACAGCAAGCACTTAACTTTAGGCAACCCAACGACAAGGAAGGTGCTTCATCTGCACTGAAGGAATTGAAGGAAAAGGGGACGACTTACTTCAAACAACTTATCGGTGAGGTTCTGATGATGGATGGAAACCGAATCGATCCATCAGAACCCCTCGCCGTTTATGGTGTTGATTCCATAATCATCGCCCAGTTGACCAATGCGCTCAACAAACACTTTGAAGGTGTGAAAGCGGGATTGCTTTTTGAAGCATCAACGATTGATGCCTTAGTGAATCATTTCGCCGAAACTCAACGGACAAACTTTGCGAAGCTGGTAAAACTGGAAGACCATCCTGAGCCGAAAGCAGCCATCCAAGAAAGCACTGCAAATAAGCAGCCGTCTACAGATTTTGCAGCCAAGACCATCGCCTTACATCAGTCGCGTGACCCAATCGCAGATGCGATCGCCGTAATTGGAATGAGCGGTAGATTTCCCCAGGCTAAGACCCTAACAGAATTTTGGGAAAACCTGCAATCGGGAAGAGATTGCATCACTGACTTGCCAAACAACCGATGGAACATGGATGGCTTCTTTGAAGCCGATCCAAAGATGGCACGGGAACAAGGAAAAAGTTACTGCAAATGGGGCGCATTTTTAGAAGACTTTGACACTTTTGACCCGCTATTTTTTAATATATCGCCACGAGAAGCGGCTCAAATGGACCCCCAGGCAAGGGTATTTTTGCAGGAATGCTGGCGTGCATTTGAAGATGCGGGATATTCGCCGTCAGGACTCGACGATGCGGTGCGCGATCGCATTGGGGTATATGGTGCCGTCACCAAGGTGGGATTCAACACTTCTTTTGCCGCTATGGTCAATCGCGTCTCCCATGCGATGGATCTTCGAGGGGCAAGCGTAGCTGTCGATACAATGTGTTCCTCAGCCCTCGTAGCGCTGCACCAGGGGTGTGAAGCACTGCGTCGCGGCGACCTGCAAATGGCGATCGTTGGCGCGGTCAATCTGTATCTCGATCCGAGAAATTACAAGTATCTATGCGAGGTCGGCTTGCTGGCTGAATCGAAGATGCCAAGAGTCTTCGGCGAAGGCGGAACTGGCTTTGTACCTGGAGAAGGTGTCGGAGCTGTTGTCCTGAAGCGTCTTGAGGATGCACGTCGGGACAACGATTCTATTGTTGCGGTTATTCGCAGCAGTGCCGTCAATCATAGCGGTCGAGCCAACGCTTACGGTACCCCAAATCCGCTTCGCCAAGCTGAGGTTATTAGTCAGGCGCTCGATCGCGGTGGCATCGATCCCAGGTCAGTGGGTTACATCGAATCAGCAGCAATGGGATTGGAAATTGCAGACTCCCTGGAGTTGAATGCACTGAAAAAAGTGTTTGGCGATCGCGCTGAAGATCGTTGGCAATGTTACCGACTGGGATCGCTGAAATCGACCATCGGACATGGCGAATCCGTTTCGGCAATGGCGCAGTTTATGAAGGTCGTACTACAGCTAAAACACAGAAAACTTTGTCCAACAAAAGTGGTCAGACCGCTTAATCCAGACATCGATTTTGCCTCACTTCCGTTTCAGTTGCAGACAGAACTTGAGCCTTGGTCGCCGTTGACGATTGATGGCATCTGTTTGCCTAGACGAGCGGGGATTACTGCGCTCGGATCTGGTGGTGTCAATGCTCATTTGATTGTTGAAGAATATCGGCGAGAGCCAAGTCAAGAGACTCTGAAACTTGCCCAGGATTCGCCCCAAATCATCATTTTATCTGCCAAGAACGACGATTGTCGGCAAGCTCAAATATCTCAATTGATTGAGTTTCTCGATCGCAATCAAGACGTTTCCTTGGCGGATCTTGCCTTCACGCTCCAGGTAGGACGCGAGGCGATGGCATCGAGAGTGGCACTGGTCGTCAACAGCATTGATGAGTTGAGGAGTGGGCTGACTCATCTTATGTTACATACCCAAAGCAATTTGTCAAGGAAAATTTCCACTTATGTCGGAAATATTACCGAAACCGACAACTCATTACAAACGCTATTGGCTGGTGGTGCCGACGCGATGGTGTTACAGCTATTCCTTGAACAACGGAACTACGAAAAACTTGCCCAGTTCTGGGTTCAGGGTGGCAAGATTCCTTGGGTGTCGCTTTGGGAACAGAAACAGGTTCAGAGGATTTCTTTGCCAAATTATCCATTTGAGAAACGGTGTTTCTGGGAAGCTGCCAGCAGTGCTAATTCGGATGAACCGAAGTTTAATGGGGCGATCGCACCCGACAATTCCAACCCAAACGATCGCCCAGCCGCAAGTCAGAGCGTACAGGAAATTGTCACCGCAATTGTGGCTAAATCCATTGACCTCACCGAAAGTGAAATTAGACCGCACCTATCCCTCTGGCAACTAGGCGTTGATTCGATTCGCAGTATGGAAATTGCACGGCGGCTACAAAAACGTCTCCACGTCGAGATCGGGCATCGTGAACTAGCAGACTATGGAACCGTGGAAGCTCTGTGCCGACTAATTGAGCAAAAACGGGCAGCGATCGCTCTAAATGTGACAAGTGAAATAGAGTCAGTTTCCGAGCCACAAACAACCAGCAAGGTGCGTGTATCGACTTTTCCCCTGTCTGAAGGACAACGCGGATTGTGGCTGTTGCACCAGTTGGTTCCGAAGATGTCGGCTTACAACGTCCCTGTAACGCTACAATTCGATCGGCTCGTTAATGTTAATGCCATCAAACAAGCAGCATCCTTCCTAATGGAGCGTCACCCGATACTGCGATCGCAATTCCACACCGACGACAAAGGAAATCCCATCCAAACCATTCGTTCGCAGACCGAGTTTTTCTTCGAGGATAGCGATCGCGATTTCGCAACGGATGCAGTGTTACAAGATCGGTTAAGAGCCGCCGCCGATCGAGTTTTCGATCTCGAAAGCGATCCACTTGTTCGCCTTCATCTGTTTCACCAGTCGCAGAACCACCACAAGTTGCTAATTGTGATTCATCATCTGGTAGTTGACGGATCGTCTTTGCCCATTCTGCTGCACGACTTCCTGCACGCCTACGCCGCGTTCTCAAAAGGAAGCGAACCTGCAATTGCTTCGCCAGAGAGCGCCGACTATGCAGATTTCGTTGCTTGGGAACAGGCATTAATCTGTAGCGAACGCGGCAAAGCCAGTCTATCCTATTGGCAGAAGCAACTGAGCGGTACTCTGCCACTGCTGGCGTTGCCATTCGACCGGGAGCATCCCCCCAGCCAAACCTATGCAGGTACGACAATCTCCAGTAAGTTGGAATCAAATACAACCCACCAGCTTCGAGCTTTGGCCAAGAATCAGAATGTCAGCTTGTTCGTGTTATTGCTCGGAATCTATCAGGCATTGCTGGCTCGATATACCCTTCAAAGCGACATCATTGTTGGGGTTGCAAGTGCAGGAAGACCTGAAGATCGATTTGCCAACACTGTGGGCTACTTTATTAATATGGTTCCGATTAGAACGCAAATTAACGTCAATGAGCCATTTGCTGAGTTGTTGCAGCGCCTCAAAATCACAGTAGCCGATGGACTGGATCGTGGGCACTTTCCGTTTCCCAAACAGGTTTCCGAACTTTGCATTTCTCGCGATCTAGCGCATTCCCCAGTATTCCAAACCTCCTTCGCAATGCAAAGTTTCTGGAGACCAGAGGTAGAACAGACATTGCAAAATCAGTTGGAGGGCGTTTCGGTAGTAGCAGGGCCTAGTCCGGCAGGGGAAATCGAACTCCGCCTGGAAATCGTTGAGCAATGCAACGAAATCTTGGTGAATATGGCGTATAATACCGATCTTTTTGAGCAACCCACTATCGTCCGGCTGGCAGAACATTTTAGCAACCTGGTAAAAGCGGTCTGCCAAAACCCCAATCAACCGATTCATAGCTTGCAGTTACTGAGTAAGGACGAACAAAGAAAGCTGCTGAATGAATGCAGCATTGGCGATCGCGTCCCTAAAAAAGCTGATAACCTACAGAAATGCGTCCACCACCTATTTGAGATTCAAGCACAGAAAACACCCGAAGCAGTCGCAGTTATCCACGATCAGCGATCGCTGACGTATTTGGAATTAGATCGGCAATCTGCTGGATTAGCTAACCGTCTGCGGGAGATAGGTGTTCTACCTGGCATGATTGTGGGTATATTCACTGAACGCTCAATTTCCCAGGTAGTGGCGATCCTCGCAGTTCTGAAGGCGGGGGCTGCCTACTTGCCGCTCGATCCGGCTTATCCGCAGCAACGTCTGACTTTTGTCATCGAAGATGCAGAGCCGATCGTTATATTGACTGAGGAAAAGCTCCGCGATCGACTGATAAATCTGTTCGGATCTGAGAAACAAAGACTGCCGATTTTGTCTGTAGAGCAAGGCGAAGTACCACAGGAAATTTCGCCGTCTCCCCTACTACCTGCGAACTCCTTGGTTTATGTCATTTATACATCTGGTTCTACCGGGCAACCCAAAGGGGTAGCTATGGGACATGGAGCCGTGATGAATTTGATCCAGTGGCAGATTTCTCAAGCCGGAGAATATCAAACACCTCGAACCCTGCAATTCGCCTCACTGAATTTTGATGTCTCATTTCAGGAAATATTCTCCACTCTGGGCGGTGGAGGTAGCCTGGTACTGATTGACGAGAACGTGCGTACCAACCCGGCTGGATTAGCTAAGTTAATAGAAGATCGGCAGATTCAGCGTTTGTATCTTCCCTATGTTGCTTTGAGCAGTCTTGCCGAACAACTGCGGATTTCAGGACGTTCTTTGCATACCTTGCGCGAAGTGATTATCGCTGGCGAAGCTCTCAGAATCACCTCAGCAATTTCCCAGATGTTTCGAGATGCGCCTAGATGCATTTTACAAAATCAATATGGCCCATCGGAAACTCATGTCATCACATCATTCACTCTGGAGCAGGATGTCAACTCTTGGCCAGTCTTGCCTCCGATTGGATGTCCCATTCCTGGTGTCGCAATCTACATCTTGGACGAACACTACAATCTAATGCCCATCGGCATCGCTGGAGAAATTTTTATCGGTGGTGAATGTCTAGCGCAAGGCTATCTCAATAACCCGGAACTTACTGAGCGCAAATTTGTCACCAATCCATTTGTTAGTCCGCTAGAAGGCTCTGTTCGAGAACGAATTTACGCCACGGGCGATCTCGGTCGTTACTTACCCGATGGCAATATTGAATATCTCGGTCGCCGCGACAATCAAGTTAAGATTCGCGGCTTTCGCATCGAACCTGGGGAAATCGAAGCTGTACTAGAGACACACCCAGAAGTCCTCTCAACTGTGGTGATTGCAGAAGCAGACAATCCCAATTTTAAGCGTCTGATCGCCTATATTGTTCCCCAAGTTCACCCCCCCAGTACTAGCGAGTTACGGAGCTTCCTCAAACAGAAATTACCCGACTATATGGTACCTTCTGCTTTTGTGTTTCTCAAAGCCCTACCCGTAAACCCCAATGGAAAAGTAGACCGTCGCGCCCTTCCGAAACCAGAGCCAACTCTTTTAGATGAAGCTAATTATGTAATGCCAAAAACAGAGGTGGAAAAAATTATCGCTGAAGTTTGGCAAAAGGCGCTGCAAGTAGAAAAAGTGGGAATTTGCGATAATTTTTTTGAACTGGGAGGTCATTCGTTACTTCTAGTACAAATTAATCAACAATTGCAAGCAGTATTGAGTTCAGAACTGTCAATACTTGATATGTTTAAGTACCCAACTATCCAGACTTTAAGTCAATACTTAAGCGGGAATTTGCTTAAACAAGATACATCCGATAAAAATAATTCTCGCAGCCAAATTCAGAGTGATATTAAAGCTTTAAAAAACGGACAATTACAACTCAGGCGACAGCACCGTTCTCGTAATCAATAGTGAAGATATGGCAATGGATAATGTCAATAACAACGAAGAGTTAAATAATTATGAAATCGCCGTTATTGCAATGGTGGGTCAGTTTCCAGGAGCCAAAGATATTGATGAATTTTGGCAGAATCTATCTCTTGGGGTAGAATCTATCACTTGGTTTACAGACGAGGAATTGTTAAAGGCTGGCATCGATCCAGATTGGCTGAGTAACCCCAACTATGTAAAAGCTAATGCTGTTCTGTCAAACATGGAGTTATTTGATGCGAATTTCTTTGGTTATAGTGCTAAAGAAGCTGAGATCGTCGATCCGCAACAGCGCCTGTTTTTAGAATCGGCATGGACAGCTTTAGAACAGGCTGGTTACAATCCCCAAATTTACAAGGGTTTGATCGGTGTTTATGCGGGTCTGGGTCTGAATAGTTATTTGCTCAACAATCTAACTCCAAACCGCGAACTTTTAGAGACAGTCGATCCTTTACAACTACTAATCTCCAGCGACAAAGATTTTTTGCCGATGCGGGTGGCTTATAAACTCAATTTGACAGGGCCGGCGGTGAATGTGCAAACAGCCTGTTCTACTTCCTTAGCTGCTGTTCACTTTGCTTGCCAAAGTTTGCTCAATGGGGAATGTGACATGGCTTTGGCTGGTGGAGTTTCTCTCAGCTTTCTGGAAAACACGGGTTATTTGTATCAAGAGGGAATGATTCTATCCCCCGATGGACACTGCCGTGCTTTTGATGCCAATGCACAGGGAACTATTGGCGGTAGCGGTGTCGGAATTGTTGTCTTAAAAAGGTTAAACGAAGCTCTAGCTGATGGAGATTGCATCCAGGCAATCATTAAAGGCTCGGCGATCAATAACGATGGTGCCCTCAAAGTGGGTTACACTGCTCCCAGCATCAATGGTCAAGCGGCAGTGATTGCCGAGGCTCAAGCTGTTGCTGGAGTAGATGCCGAGACAATTTCCTATATCGAAGCCCACGGAACTGGCACGCCTCTAGGAGATCCGATTGAAATCGCCGCTTTAACGCAAGCTTTTGCTCAGAGTACTGATAAAAAAGGCTTCTGTGCGATTGGTTCGGTGAAAACAAATGTCGGACATTTGAATGCAGCAGCAGGTGTGACAGGTCTGATTAAAAGTGTAATGGCGCTACAACACAAATTGCTGCCTCCTAGTTTGAACTTCTCGACACCCAATCCCAAAATTGATTTCGCTAATAGTCCTTTCTACGTCAATACAACTCTTAGTGAATGGAAAACAAATAACATTCCTCGTCGGGCTGGGGTTAGTTCTTTTGGAATTGGGGGTACTAATGCTCATGTAATTCTTGAGGAAGCACCTGTTTTTGGGCAGGGAGCAGGGGGCAGGGAGCAGGGGAGAAATTATCAACTGTTGGTACTTTCAGCTAAAACTGCGATCGCACTCGATCGGGCAACATCTAATCTAGTCGCCCATTTAAAACAGCATCCCGAACTTAATTTAGCTGATGTCGCTTATACTCTCAGCATTGGTCGCTGGGTTTTTAACCACCGCAGGATGGTAGTTTGTCAGAACTTAGGAGAAGCCGTCAAAGTTTTAAGTAATTTAGAACCAAAACAAGTTTTTAGCAACTGCACTGAAGTTGTAGATCGGTCTGTTGTCTTCATGTTTCCCGGACAGGGTTCTCAGTATGTGAATATGACGCGGGAAATTTACCAAACCGAGGCAATATTTCGAGAACAAGTTGATTTATGCTCAGAAATTCTCTTGCCTCAATTAGGACTCGATCTGCGTCATCTAATCTACCCTGATGAGGAAAATAGCGATCGCGCATCAAAGCAACTTCAGCAAACAGCGATCGCTCAACCAGCTATTTTTGTGATTGAATATGCCTTAACTAAATTATGGCAGTCTTATGGAGTAAATCCTGTGGCTGCGATCGGTCACAGTATTGGCGAATATGTCGCCGCTTGTATCGCCGAAGTTTTTTCCTTAGAAGCTGCCTTATCTCTGGTAGCAACACGGGGGCAAATGATGCAGCAACTTCCCAATGGGGCAATGCTCGCTATTCCCCTGCCCGAAGACAGAGTAAAGTCTCTGTTAGGACAAGAACTTTCCTTAGCAGCAATTAACCAACCGTTCCAGTGCGTAGTTTCCGGTTCCACAACAGCAGTAGATGCCCTAGAAAATCAACTGACTACACAAGGCATTGAATGCCGCCGTCTGCATACGAACCATGCCTTCCACTCCCAAATGATGGAACCGATCTTGGAGGCATTTGCACATCGGGTAAAACAAGTTACCTTAAATCCTCCCAACATTCCTTATATATCCAACGTTACTGGTACTTGGATTACCGCTACACAAGCCACAAATCCTGACTATTACGCTCAACATCTGCGTTCCACAGTGCTATTTGCCCAAGGTGTAGAGAAGTTGTTGGCAACACCTGAGCAAATCCTGTTAGAGGTGGGGCCAGGACGGACGCTAACTACATTAGCTAAAAGGCATCCAGACAAACCAGCTGCACAAACGGTGTTAACTTCAGTCCGTCATCCCCAAGAGGAACAATCGGATATAGCTTTTTTATTCACCACACTGGGGCAACTCTGGCTTGCTGGGGCAAAGGTGGATTGGTTTGGATTCTATAAGCAAGAGCAGCATTATCGTCTTCCCTTACCTACTTATCCCTTTGAACGCCAACGTTATTGGATTGAACCGCCAAGAAAAAATGTTCTTGAGTTTCAAGCAACACCAAGTAAAAAACCGGATATCGCTGATTGGTTTTATGTCCCATCCTGGAAAAGGTCTCCGCTTTCTGTTAGTCAACCAGAGCATTTACAGGGCAGCGTTCTGCTGTTTATCAATGAGTGCAACTTGGGTTCTCAACTGGTAAAAGAACTGCAAAACGAATCTCAAAAAGTGATTCTTGTCAAGATAGGAGAGTCGTTTAAAAAAGAGAATCAAGGCTCATATACCCTCAATCCTCGACAATCCAAGGACTACGAAACTTTGTTGGCAGAATTGGGAGATATCCCTAAAACCATCGTTCATTTATGGAGTCTAGCCGAAAAAAATCACGCCGCATCAGAATTGGTAGGAATTGACCAAGCTTTAGATTTAGGATTTTACAGTTTGCTATTTCTTGCTCAGGCATTTGGTAAACAAAATGTTACCGATCGCTTTCAATTGATAGTTATATCAAATAATATGCAGGACGTAACCGCAGAAGAGAAACTACGTCCTGAGCAAGCCACTTTAATCGGCCCGATCAGAACTATTCCTAAAGAATACCCTTACTTAAGTTGTCGTAGTGTTGACGTAGTTATTCCGCAATCAGAAACCTGGCAAGAGAAGCAACTGATCGGACAGCTGCAAGCAGAATTAAAGGTTAAATCTGACCAACAAATTATTGCCTACCGTAAACAACATCGTTGGGTACAAACTTTCGAGTCAGTCAGATTAGAGAACTCAGATGGGGGAATACAAAGGTTAAAGGAAGGCGGAGTCTATCTGATTACAGGTGGGCTTGGAGGTATAGGACTGGCACTGGCGGAATATTTGGCGCTAACAGTTAAGGTTAAATTGATCCTGACAGGGCGTTCTGATTTTCCGGCTCAAACTCACTGGGAACAATGGCTAGCTAGTCATGACGCTCAAGATGATACAAGTTACAAGATCCAAAAATTGCAAGCAATAGAGAAACTGGGTACTAAGGTTTTGATTGTCAATGCAGATGTTACCAACCTGGAACAAATGCAAAACGCCATAGCTCAAGCATTAGAGCTATTTGGTCAAATTAATGGTGTAATCCACTCAGCAGGTGTTCCTGGGGGAGGAGTGATTCAGCTAAAAACGCCAGAAATAGCACAAAAAGTTCTTGTTCCTAAAATCAGGGGAACCCTCGTACTTGATGCTCTCTTCAAGGATGTTCAGCTAGATTTCTTTATTCTTTGTTCATCACTCAGTTCAATTCTAAATGACTTTGGACAGGTAGACTATTGTGCAGCCAATGCCTTTCTTGATGCCTTCGCTCATCATAAAACCTCAGAAAATGGAACATTCACAGTAAGTATTAACTGGGATGGCTGGCAAGAAGTCGGGATGGCCGCAGCGGCAGCAAAACAACGAATCGGAACCTTGGATCTTCCCTTAACACCCGCTCGAATCGATGAAAGGGAAAAAACCTTTTCCGCTTCCCAAAGCCAGAATTTTTGTTTGGAAATATCCTCTCCTGGTATTTTAGAAACCTTGAGATTTCAAACTGCCAAACGCCAGAAACCAGGTGCAGGTGAGGTAGAAATAGAGATATATGCTGCCGGACTCAACTACAAGGAAGTGCTTTTAGCGCTGGGGATGCTTCCAGTTCAATCTAATACTCCTTTAAACTTCGGTTTGGAATGTGCAGGAAAGATTGTGGCGCTGGGAGAAAGTGTCGAGGGTTATCAGATAGGAGATGAAGTCATTGCTTTTTCTTCTTCCTGCTTTAGTGCATTTACAACAACTTCCGCCTCCTATGTCGCACCCAAACCAAATCATCTGAGTTTAGAAGAGGCAGCAACAATTCCGATTTCGTTTATGACAGCCTACTATGCGCTGAATAAATTGGGCAGGCTTTGCAAAGGGGAAAGTGTTCTCATCCATGCCGCCGCCGGAGGTGTGGGCATGGCTGCGATCCAAATTGCCCAGATGATCGGTGCAGAAATCTTTGTCACAGCTGGCAGTCCAGAAAAACGGGCGTTTCTGCATTCTCTGGGAATTGAATATGTGATGGATTCAAGGTCTTTGGCTTTTGCCGATGAAGTGATGCAATACACTAACGGCAAGGGTATTGATGTCGTTTTGAACTCTTTAGGGGGAGAATTCATACCCAAAAGCTTGTCAATTTTAGCACCTTACGGACGTTTTCTGGAACTTGGCAAGCAAAATATCGATGAGAACAGCCAGGTGGGTTTACGGCTTTCTGAGAAAAGCTTATCCTTCTTTACCATAGATTTGGAGCCGAATATCCCTAACTTTAGTTCCATATTCCTGGAAGTGGTGCAACACTTCAAAAATGGGAATTTTAGTCCCCTTCCTCATCAAGTATTCCCAATTTCAGAAGTGGCGATCGCTTTTGAGTATATGGCACAAGCGAAGCACATCGGCAAGCTCGTTGTATCGTTACAGGATAAAGAGGCACTGAAAAAGATAGCATCTGAAGTGTTCAACGGAGTCCGCTCAGATCATATTTTCCCAAAAATTAGTCAACCTGCTGATTCTGGTCTGTACGAACAAGCGATCGCAACTACAAATATACTTCACAAAGACCATAAGTTAGGGCTATTACCCGCAGAGGGCGTAGATGTTTTTCGTCGTCTTTTGTGTAATACACTGCCTCAAGTTATTGTATCCACACGAGATTTACATTCTCGGATTGAGCAAAACCAAGTCTCTACACTACTTAGTTTTTTAGAAGAATCATCGAAGGAGGATCTACCCAAACAGGTACACCAACGACCACCAATAACTCAGGCTTATATTGTTCCGAGAAACAAGCTTGAGCAGATTATTGCTGGTATCTGGGAGGATATTCTTGGGTTTGAGCAGGTGGGAATCCACGATGATTTCTTTATGTTAGGAGGAGATTCCCTTGTAGCAGTGAGGGTCATGGCTCAAATAAAGAACATATTTCAGGTAGAGTTACCCTCGGCTACCCTGCTCCAGAAGCCCACTATTGCCCAACTATCCCAACTGCTCAAAGCCAGTAATCATTCTACTATTAATAGACATCTCCAGAAATTAGGTTTTCGCCAAGACCAGATAAAAGCTTCAGATTCTTTTTCAAAGATGTCTAATGCGATTAATTCAGTATTAATACCCATTCAGCTTAAAGGAGAACAAGTTCCTCTATTCTGTGTTCATCCGGTAGGTGGGAACGTACTGTGCTATGCAGCACTCTCCCAACAGTTAGGGCAGGAACATCCTATCTATGGACTGCAATCATTAGGCTTAATAGAACAGCAGCTGACTTTGAACACCATTGAGGCAATGGCCAGTCACTACCTTGAGGAAATCTTGACGGTGCAACCTCAGGGGCCTTATCACCTTATAGGCTGGTCGATGGGAGGTATAATTTCTTACGAAATAGCACAACAGCTTATTCATCGAGGAGAGACAGTTGCATTGTTAGTTCTGATTGATAGCCATATCCCGACTGCTGAAGACATACCAGGCAAGGATCAACTCCTTGTGGAGTTCATAAAAGATTTAGCTGGGCAGTCGAGACAAAGCTTGCACTCAGTTCTAGAGTCACTAGAAGGAAAACTAGTTTCTTTAGAGCAAGTATTCAAACTTACCCAACATCATCAACTTTTCCCATCTGAGTTGTCTTTGGAGCAATTACAGCGCTTATGGCGGGTTTTTCAAGTAAATATGCTGGCCTTAACCCAGTATCACCCGCAGCCATATAACGGGGCAGTTTTATCACTTGTAGCAAGTGAGTCAGTCGCACAAGCCTCGCATACAGTAAGTAATGGTGGAGACAGAGTTATATGGGACACGCTAATTAAAGGCGAACTGAGTGTACACATCATTAATGGAGATCATTTTACCCTGATGCGAGAGCCAAACCAAGTTGCCGAAATTGCATACTACCTTGGTTGCTATCTCTAGGATACTTTGCCTAAGTAGACAAGGTTGAAACTGGGGTCTGATCGGGGACTCCAGTTAAATCTCCCTCAAATTTTTTCGCTCTTAGATAAAACCGCCCTACTAAAATTAGGCTGGAAATTGCCGGAGCCATAATTAAACCGTACCATAAACCAGTTCCTCCCCATCCTAAAATTATTCCCATTAGATAACCTCCACCCAGCCCAACACCCCAGAAAGACAATGTGTTAATTATCATAGGTACGCGGGTATCTTGCAATCCTAACAAAGCCCCAACCGCAATTCCTTGAATACTGGAAAAAACTTGGTAGACTGCAACTAATTTTAGGAAATTTATTGCCTGAGTAATTGCTACGGCATTATCAGGATTATTAATGTCCAAATAAAGGGTGGCAATGGGTTGGGAAAACAGTTCAAAACCTATCGCTACAACGAACGCCAACAGTACGCTTAAACTAAGATTAACAAAGGTTGCCCTGATTACTCCCTTAGGGTTCTTCTCTCCCATCATCTGCCCTACTCTCGCCGTAACCGCGTAAGAAATTGCCATTGTAATTGCTGAAAAGATACTTGATGCCTGGAGAGCAATTTCATGGGCTGCTAAACTGGAGGTTCCCAACCTTCCCATTAGCATTGCCGTGATGGTGAACAGCCCCATTTCAATTGCTAATTGAATTCCCGTCGGCCATCCGATCTGAAAAATTTTACCAAATATCTCTCGATCGAACTCATCCAAATAGCGAAAAAGCTTGTAGTCTCTACTGTTAGGATGAAAATAAATCAGCATAACTGAGGCTAGGAAACTTACCCAATAAACGAGCATAGTTCCCCAGCTTATTCCAGCTAAACCAAGGGCAGGGAAACCTAAAAAGCCAAACATCAGTACGTAATTGACAGGTATATTCAGCAGTAAAGAGACAACTATAATTACCATGCCAAATTGGGGAAAATTGATTGCAGCAGCAATTTGTTTTAAATATAAAAAACCCAGCATGGCAGGTAATCCCCAAACCAAAACATGTAAATAGCTTTTTGTCAATAAAATATTGCTTTCTTCTTGACCTAGTAAGGGCAGTATAGAATCACAGTTCCATAAGAGAAGCATTGCGGGTAAAGATAGGGCAACTGCCAGCCACAGTCCTTGACAATTAATCCGGCTGACCCTATCGAGATTGTTTGCTCCAAAAGCCTCGGCAGCAAGCGCCCCTGCTGCTCTGAGAATACCAATGCAAATAGATGCCAGAGTCAGAAAAATAACTACACCCAAAGCACCCGCCGCTAAATTTTGAGTGCCAAGTAAACCCATCATTACCGAATTGATTACAGGTATAGTAAATTCAGCTAGTTGAGCAACTGCTAAGGGTACAGCCAATCCTAGACTAACTCGTGCTTCAGTTAGAAAATCTGACTTAAATTCTGTTGAGGTTATTTGCTCCATAAACAATTGCGAATTGTGAATTGGTTTAAATTCTTTTACCTACCTGCTTATAACCTATAATGCTTTTAGCAAAATTAGGTTCATAGAATCTAAATCCTGTTTATAGGTTATGGGGGACTCAGTGAGTAAGTCTGATATTGAGGAAAATGGGGCAACTATAAGCAGTCCGATACCAGAAAAGGTAGCAGAAATGTATAATGCGCCCGGAGGTCAAGGAGGGCATCTCATCTTTGACGGGCAGTTTCATTGGGGCTATTGGGACGAAAAGAATCCTGACGCCAGTCTTGCTGAGGCAGCCGATCGCCTGACTCAGATTATGATCGGCAAGTCGGAGATATCTCAAGGAGAACGCTTCTGCGATCTGGGATGCGGTGTTGGTGTGCCAGCTATGCGGATTGCAAAAGCGAAAGAATGTTTCGTTGATGCAATTACCATCAGCAAGTACCAATACGACAAGGCGAAGCAGCTAGCTGAAGAAGCTGGTATGTCCGATCGAGTCCGCTTCATCCAGGGCAATGCGTTGGAAATGCCCTGCGACGATGCAACCTATGACGGAGGCTGGTTTTTTGAAACCATTTTTCACATGGGACACCGCGAAGCCCTACAAGAAGCTTATCGAATCTTGAAGCCAGGGGCCACATTACTAATCGCTGACTTGCCAACACGGTCAAACATTACCGAAGAATTTAAGACGTTTGCCAAAGAAAAAATTCATTCGGTCTTTATTCCAAAGGAAGATTATCCAGGACTGTTGGATGAAGCTGGGTTTGACTTGATCGAAATTGATGACGTAACCGAATTTGTGATTCCTCCTCTGGTTCCAAAGGTTAAAGTCGCGTTCAAACAGTATGAGACCGAAATTCTGCAATACGTTGAGAGTCAAGCGATCGGCCGTTGGGTCGGAATGTTTGAGGATATGTGTGAGAATCTTGGGTATATGCTGGTAAAGGCAAAAAGGAGAGCATAAATACTGGTTCAATTAAATGAGAATCGAGATGACAACAGAGATTACAAGGGATAGTATCTTTAACATCATTGTCCAACACACTTGTGAAGTTATTCCAGAACTGGAGAGCCATTCCATTGTTGAGACGGATCGACTCGCTGACTTAGGAGCCAACTCAATGGATCGAGCCGATATTGTCATGATGACGCTGGAATCGCTGTCGCTAAAAATCCCCCTAATTGAGCTTGCAAAAGCCAAGAGTATAGGCGAGTTTACCAATCTGCTGTATGAGAAACATCAGTTTACCTAAAATACTTATTACAGGAGTTGGAGTCACCACTGCGATCGCGCAAGGAAAAGTTAATTTTTTAGAGGCGATACTTGCTGGGAAATCAGCTTTTGCTGAACTCAATCGACCTGGGCGAAAGATCGTTGATGCCAATCTGCGTCTGTTGGGTTGCGAAATTGACAATCTTGTGATTCCTGATGGGATTGCCGAGAAAGATTTACGGACAGCCTCATGGTCGGCTCAAGTCGGAGTTTCTACCCTGGATGAAGCATGGCGGGATGCCCGACTTGATGATGTCGATCCTTGCCGCATCGGTCTAATTGTTGGTGGCTCGAATTTCCAGCAGCGTGAATTGGTGCTGATTCAGGAAAAGTATGCAGATCGGACTCATTTTCTCAGACCGAGTTATGGCACGACATTTCTTGACAGTGATATTTGTGGACTCTGTACCCAATATTTTCCTGTGAAAGGATTCGCGCATACTATAGGGGGCGCGTCGGCTAGCGGTCAGTTGGCAATCATTGAGGCGAGCGAAGCTGTTGCAAGTGGTAGAGTTGACGTGTGCATCGCTATGGGAGCTTTGATGGATCTGTCCCATTGGGAGTGTCGAGGACTGCGAGCTATGGGGGCTATGGGGTCAAATCGTTATGCTAATGAGCCATCATTAGCCAGTCGCCCTTTCGATCGCGATCGCGACGGATTTATTTTTGGCGAGTCCTGTGGCGTGGTGGTGATTGAAAAAGAGGATACAGCGACTCGTTCTGGCGTTTCGCCCTATGCCAAAGTTTTGGGGTGGGCGACCAGGATGGACGGAAACCGCAACCCCAATCCATCCAAGTCAGGTGAACTGTCTGTCATCTGGGAATCATTGGCTCGTTCTGGATTGTCGCCGCCAGCGATCGACTATATCAATCCCCACGGTAGCGGTTCCATCGCTGGGGACGAAACTGAAATTTCAGCCATTCGCGAGGCAGGTCTGTCCCACGCATATATCAATACAACCAAGTCACTAATCGGTCACGGACTGAGCGCCGCAGGAGCTGTTGAGGTGGTGACAACAGTTCTACAAATGCGTGCTGGAATGCTTCATCCATCGCGAAACTTAGAAAGTCCAATCGACTCAACTTTTAACTGGGTTCGGGAAAAATCTGTTACACATCAGATCGAATATGCGATCGCCCTGAGTATGGGATTTGGCGGAATCAATACGGCATTATGTCTCGGACGATGTTAAACGAGGAACAATCATGATATCAGTTGGAATCGAAAGCATGAATGCTTTTGGCGGTAGTGTCGTCCTTGATGTGATGGATCTGGCTCGTCATCGACAGCTAGATATGCGGCGGTTTGAAAATTTATTAATGAAGGAAAAAGCAGTTGCCCTCCCGTTTGAAGATCCCATCACTTTTGGTGTCAACGCTGCCAAACCTTTAATCGACTCCCTCTCAGAAGAGGAAAAAGGACAAATAGAATTGCTCATTACCTGCTCAGAATCAGGGATTGATTTCGGTAAATCCATTAGCGCCTACATTCATCAATACCTGGGTTTAAATCGATGCTGTCGCTTATTTGAGTTGAAGCAAGCGTGCTATGCAGCGACTGCCGGACTACAAATGGCCCTTAATTTCATCCTCTCGCAAACATCACCGGGTGCTAAGGCGTTGGTTGTAGCCACCGATATTTCCCGATTCGTTGTCACCCCAGGGGGTGAGGCACTTACCAACGACTGGTCTTATTTTGAGCCAAGTTCAGGTGCAGGGGCAGTAGCCATTCTCGTTAGTGACGATCCAAAGGTGTTTCAAGTCGATGTAGGTGCAAACGGCTATTACGGCTACGAAGTCATGGATACCTGCCGTCCCGTGCCAGACAGTGAATCGGGAGATGCCGATCTGTCTTTGATGTCGTATCTCGACTGCTGTGAGAAGGCGTTTATTGAGTATCAGAAGCGAGTTTCAGGCGTAGACTATCAAGACACCTTTGGGTA
The DNA here is from genome assembly GCF_002245975.1 of Nostoc sp. 'Peltigera membranacea cyanobiont' 213. Classification (NCBI taxonomy): domain Bacteria; kingdom Bacillati; phylum Cyanobacteriota; class Cyanophyceae; order Nostocales; family Nostocaceae; genus Nostoc; species Nostoc sp. 'Peltigera membranacea cyanobiont' 213. The sequence continues at coordinate 57,022 of NZ_NOLI01000030.1, forward strand.
CTTAACATTCCACACGCCTTTTGGTGGCATGGTCAAAGGGGCACACCGGATGATGATGCGTAAATTCACTAAGGTAAAGTTAAACGATATTGAACTTGACTTTAATCAGCGAGTTGCACTAGGACTTCGTTATTGCCAACGGGTGGGCAATATTATGGGCGGAACAGTGATGTTATCTTTGTCAAGTACGATCGACAATGGTGATTTCACGACACCAAAGCGACTAGGTTGCTTTTCCTACGGTTCTGGCTGTTGCTCCGAGTTCTACAGTGGTGTGGTGACAGCAAATGGACAGCAGTGGCAGCGTCAGTTTGAGATCGCGGCGATGCTAGACCGACGCTATCAGATTTCCATTGAGGAATACGAAGACCTTTTCCAGGGCAATCGCAGTGTCCGGTTCGGAACGAGAAATGTGACTTTAGACCCCACAATGCTTACGGGTATGCGATCGGCCTGGAAAGATAAACCATTGTTGACTTTACGCGAGATTCGAGAATTCCATCGTGAGTATGAATGGGTGAGCTAACGTATCAAACTATCAACGTCCGGTTTCAGGGATCAATTTGTCGCATTCAGCTGTGTCAGTCAGATTCCGAGAATGCGATTACCAACCGTCTTGTAACCGAACTTACAGATGTCCTTGCCATTTGTGAGAATAGAACTAGAGAGAAATCACAAGCGGTTTGTGTCGTTGTCATTGAAGGACTACCGGATGTTTTCTGTACTGGTGCAGACTTTCGCAAAATCGCTGAACAGAATGATGCGGCTGGGAGGGTCAATGCTGAACGCTTGTACCATTTATGGATGCAGCTGGCGATCGCTTCATTTGTCACAATTGCCCATGTGCGAGGTAGGGTGCGGGCTGGTGGAGTCGGATTTGTTGCCGCCTGCGATATCGTACTGGCGGATGAATCAGCAACTTTCGCGCTCTCCGAACTCATGTTTGGTCTGTTTCCCGCCTGTGTGTTACCATTTCTAATTCGCAAAGTGGGTGTGCAAAAATCTCATTACATGACGTTGACGACCATGCCGATTTCAGTCCAGGACGCATCCGCTAGTGGTTTAGTGGATGCCTATTCTGAAGACAGCGAATCTCTGTTACGTAAGCATCTGATTCGTCTCAGCCGACTGTCGAATTCAGCCGTATCCGAGTATAAAAAATATATGCACCAGCTAAACGATATGCTGATGCGATCGCAATCGTTGGCAGTTTCGACAAACGAGCAGTTGTTCTCCTCTCAAGAGAATCTCGACAAGATTCGGAGATACGTTAACGAAGGAAAATTTCCTTGGGAGCCATAGTGCGGAACTTACATACTGAATCGCAACTTAATTCATAATGATTACTTATCTTTTCCCTGGGCAGGGTTCACAAACAAGAGGAATGGGAAAACAACTGTTCGCAATATTTCCAGAGGAAACGGAAATTGCCAGTGACATTCTTGGGTATTCAATAGTTACATTGTGTACAGAAGATCCAAACAACCAGCTCGATCGGACACAATTCACTCAACCGGCGCTTTTTGTCGTTAATGCGCTGTCCTACAAACTGCGTCTAGCCGAATCTGGAAAGTTACCTAATTTCTTAGCCGGTCACAGTCTGGGTGAATACAACGCACTTCACAGTTCAGGAGCCTTTTCTTTTGAAGATGGTATTCGCCTAGTGGCAAAGCGCGGAGAACTCATGAGCCGTACACCCAATGGTGCGATGGCAGCTGTAATTGGCCCTGCCGCAGCCGATATTCGGACAATGCTAGACTCTCATGGACTGTCAGCAGTTTATATTGCAAACTACAATTCGCCACATCAAACCATTGTATCAGGTGCCAAAGCAGATATCGAGAAATCCAAGCAAGTCCTAGTAGATGAGGGAGCGGTTTACGTTTCTCTCAACACAAGTGGCGCGTTTCACTCTCCCTATATGGTTTCTGCAAGAGAAGAGTTTGCACGGTATCTGGAAAACTTTTCTTTTTCAAAACTGACGATTCCTGTGGTATGCAACGTCAATGCACGACCCTATCGACAAGAAGAGATTGCGTCCCAGTTAGCAGAGCAGATTACATCTCCTGTGCGCTGGTCTGAAAGCATCGGTTATCTGCTGTCCCAAGACGAAATGCAGTTTGAGGAACTAGGTGTCGGTAGAATCTTAACCAAGTTAATCCCAAGTATCAGACGAGAATATCAAGCGCAGCCAGACAATACTCCAAAAAATTCTAATATTCAACGCGATCGTCAAGTCGATCCCTCCTTGGCAAGTCAGTTCTCTATGAAGGGCGATCGCACTGATATTGAACGTTCCAGCCAATTTAATACCCAGTTGACTGTGGATAAAGAGAAACTAGCAGCTGAGGCACGAAAAAAAGTCGATCGCTGGAATCGCTTGTACCCAGTTGGTACAAAAGTACGCATTCCTGGATATGACATGGAATTGACGACCTGCACTCCCGCTGTCATTCTCTTTAGACATCGAGCAGCCGTTTATATGCAGAATTACAACGGCTATTTTGCTTTGGACGAAATATCATCACCCGCCGAGCGATGATAGTCGCTCAAAAAGGAGACTGCTTACACCAAAGACAAAACAGACACGGCTATTGTTTGACTCAAACAGATCGTGTAAAATCACGCAGTGTCTCGAAGCCATCCACCTATCATTCTATCATTTGATCAAATCACCGCTCTGAACAATGATAGAGTCAGATTTATTCTGGTTGAGTCTAAATATAGCAGTACCGCACTTACTTTCACATAGGTCAATCTTGGGGAGTGAATTAAATGAAATATAATCTATCAGATAGCCTTGAAAATCCTTCCTCTTTGAAATCAGGAGATCCGATGCAACTCCCACCTGTACTCAAAGGGGGGTGGCCGATTATTGGGCATCTTCCAGAATTTATGCACGATAAAGGCGCTCTGTTTTACAAGGGCTATCAGGAGTTAGGTAATGTATTTACTGTTAATATACCCAAACCGATAGTGGTGGTTACTGGCAGTGAATACCATCAATGGTTTTACAACGAAACTGACAAAAGCTTAAATATCGCCAAGGGCTATGAAATCCTGAAATATACGATCGGTGAAGTATTCCTTACCGCCTCAAAGGAGCAGTACAAAAAGCAGCGCATTTTTCTACCAATCATCTTCGGCAGAGAACGTAACTTGGGCTACTTAAATGCCATGAACTACGAAGTTGATGTCTGGCTCGATCGTTTAGGGGAGTCGGGCGAGATGGATATTATGGACGAGATGCGCCTAGTAACGCGGTCTATTGCTGGGCACGCCTTTGCTGGAGCAAATTTCCGAGATGAATTAGGTTCGGAATTCTGGGAAGCATATTCGGATATTGCCAAGTCCGTGAGCATCATTTTACCCCCTGACTGGCCACTGCCTAGATATAAACGTCGCGATCGCGCTAGGGCAAAGATCCGAAGCATTCTAGGTCGCCTTTGTCAACAACGTCGTCAAGCTCCTGAGGCCTACGACGATGTTATATCTTTGTTACTCAATACTCCTTTGGACGATGGAACCTACCTCGACGACCAGAAGGCGGCAGACCTATGGCTAGGTCTGATATTTGCCGGAAATGATACCACCGCACGGCAAGCCGCCTGGTGTGTTCTCCTCACCCTCCAACATCCGAACATTTTGGCACGTTTACAAACTGAAGTTGAGGTTCTAAATGACAGCATCGATGCCATGAGCTTTAGAAGCTTGCCACTAACCTTCCAAGTGATTGATGAGACAGTAAGGCTGAAACCTTCCGCAGATATGCTGCTGCGGGTCACTGAACAGGAGGTTCAAGTCGGGGATTATCAAATTCCCGCAGGCTGGCGTGTGGTTATAGCCGCCGGAAGTTCCCATTATCTAGAAAGCAAGTTTAGCAATCCACCTCTTTTTGACCCCGATCGCTTTAGCAAAGAACGGAGCGAAGGCAAAGACCAGTATGCTATTATGGGGTTTGGCGGAGGTGGGCGTAAATGTCCAGGGATGAACTTTGCGAAAAGTGAGATGGCCATCATCCTCGCCAAGTTGCTACGCAACTATGATTTGACCCTACTCACACCCAACCCAAAGACGATCAGCGTACTCGGCGGTGCGCCTCGACCATCACCCACGCGCATCAGTTATCAACGAAAAAGATCGCCAGTACATCCGATGCAATTAAACTGAGTGAGGAAATTCAATTCAGTAGATCGGTGCTACTCGTTCGGAACCCAATAAATTAAGCTAAATTGAGACTGATGTGTGGAATTGTTGCATTTTTATCAAAACAGGAACCAATTTCCCAAGAGGCATTGAAACGGGCAACCCAAAGCTTACACCATCGGGGACCAGACGGACAAAACTATTGGATTTCTCCCAATCAACGAGTTGGATTGGGTCATGCCCGACTCAGCATTATCGATCTGACAACCGGCGAACAGCCGATTGCTAATGAAGAGGAGAACCTGCATATTGTCGTTAATGGGGAGTTTTATGACTTTGAACAGATACAGGCTGACTTGAAACAATGGGGATATAAGCTTCGTACCCGCTCTGACAGTGAAATTGCCCTTCATCTTTACGACGAGTTCGGTACACAATGCTTACAGCGTTTGCGAGGCGAATTTGCATTTGTGCTATGGGATGAACGCAATCAAGTACTATTTGCGGCTCGCGATCGCTTTGGCATTAAGCCACTTTATTATACAGTAAATGGTGGTACTCTCTATTTAGCATCCGAAGTCAAGGCTTTATTTGCAGCAGGTGTGCCTGCTCGTTGGAACCCGGAGTCTTTTTTCCAATACAACAGCGCTGTATTAGAAGCAGATCGGACTTTATTTCAAGACATTTATGAGGTTCCCCCTGGTCATTTTCTGCTGGCTTCGGATTCTGGCTGGCAACTGATGCGCTACTGGGATTTTAATTATCCCCGTATGAACGAGCCTCTTACTCAATATAGTGAAGGCGAATACATTGAAAAACTTCGCCACACATTGGACGAAGCGATTCGACTCCGCTTGCAAGCTGATGTACCAGTTGGCTGCTATCTCAGCGGTGGACTCGATTCGTCTACTGTGCTGGGAATGGCAGCTAGACATACCTCTCACCCGATACAGGCGTTTACTATCGCCTTCGATCGACCCCTTGATGACGAACAAGCTTTCGCTCGCGAGACAGTTGAACACGCCGGGGCAAATCTTCATATCCTTCCGGTCAACCAATCCGATCTTGTCAGCCATTTTGCCGATGCTGTTTATTACGGTGAGAGGCTTACCAACAGTATCTCCACGGCTGGCAAATATTTATTGAGCAAAGCGACTCGAGATATGGGTTACAAAGTTGTACTCACGGGTGAAGGTTCTGACGAAATCTTCGGAGGATATGTTGCTATGCGTGAGGATATGTTGCTCTACAACACAGAAGGACAAGATGAGCAGATTGTACAGCAGCTATTAGCTCAATTGCAATTGAACAATCCAGTTTCTGCGCTTTTATTAGAAACTGATGCATCAGAGATGCCTTTAAACAGCGTGCAGCAGACTTTAGGTTTTGTACCAACCTGGCTCAAAAACGTTTCAGCTGACCTTATGAAAGCTGGCATTATGAAACTTTGCCCTTTTTATACGCCTGCATTTGCTGCTTTTGTGGCAGAACGCGACGCCTTTCGGATTTTCTTAAATCGCTTAGATGTACAGGGTCAACTAACTGGGCGGGAACCCGTCAATCAATCCCTTTATTTGTGGTCTAAAACGGTTTTGCCAAACTACGTTTTGAGAATGCTGGGCGATGGTGTAGAAATGGCACATTCGATTGAGGGGCGTCTGCCATTTCTTGACCATCATGTGGTTGAGCTAGTGCGCGACTTTCCTGTTTCACTCAAAATCCGTGGTACGACCGAAAAATATGTGCTGCGAGAAGCGGCACGCCCTTTCTTGACAGACACGATTTATCATCGTAAAAAGCACTCGTATTCTCCTCCACCTTCTGCTCTGCAAAGCAATCAGCCGTTGCAAGAACTACTCCAGGATACTCTGCGAGGCGAGGTGATGAAATCACTACCTTTCTACGACCAAAAAGCAGTTATTGCACTCCTAGATCGACTGCCCCAAATGGATGACAGTAAACGCAATCAACTAACTTTTACTCTGACAGGAATGGTGAGTGCTTGTATTTTACAAGAACGGTTTAAACTTACAGGATAAATAAAAGGTAAAACCAGGGTTTGTCTCCTCACCTCTGCTGAGATAGCTTGACTGTTAAGGGATTACCAGAATATGTAATTGAGCAAGCCTTTGCGGAACTGAAAATTAGATACAAGAAGCGATTATTTGATAAGAGTTAAAGTCAAAGATTGCCGAAAATTAAAGGTTAAGCTTGCCGAACCTATAGCCAGACTGGTTTTGTGGTCAAATACTCGTTTTGCGAGAGTGCGATCGCCTCCGACGGGCAGGTACGCCATCGTAAAGCACAATAATTCTTCTAAATGTAACCAGACCCTGACAAATTTTGGGTCTGTTAAAACTACAGCATCAATTACTATACCCCTCTTCTGTCCCTTTCCGGAATAAGCAAGTAGTAAATAAACTAAACTATCCAGAAGCATAAGAGGGTTTAAATTGATTCATTGCACTAATTAAATGATTGAATCCCAGGAATAAATCGGAATTAGGAAAAATATCTAGCCAAGGATAAATCAACCAAAATAGTAAGAGTGGTTGGAGAATTAGACGGAGATTATTTAAAGTATTCTTCCATCCGACCTCATGGTTCCATAGTTTATGATTAGAAAAATCAACTTTCATCTATTACTACTGTAATCGCATTGCCATCTAATGCTTTTTTGAGTTTATTTAATCTTCGTTGTTTTAATTCCTCTACTGACCAATCTGAATTAGCTAAAAAATGATGTAATGACTGTGCAGAATTTATACTTACGGCTTTCGCTATCTCTGGTAACGATTTTCTTTTAATTGGTGACATTATTCCCAGATGTAAATATTTGAAGCACTCATAATTTCTTACTTCCTTAAACAGGTCTTTATACTCTGCACAATATTCATCTATAATGGCAACTGTTGGGTGGGCATCTCTTGCCAAATGTTTCAGGATTTGTAATTCTACATCCATTGCCCTGCTTATCTTCCAGAGTTTTTTCTTTTAATCCTTTTATTCAGAATACTCGGAAAGTGACAGAAGAGGGATACAGCACTTCCGGCAGCTATGAGGTACATTCTAAAAGCTGAAAGCGATGATAGGAGAGGGGCAAGGAAAAAACTATATTGCATAATAGCCGGAAGCGCTGTATGCAGCCACAGTTACACATCATGCACATAGATGTAGAATTGATGTTACGGGTGTTCCCCAACACCTAACCACCCATATCCTCATAATCCCCTCACTCCAGACGAAATCCTGCATCAACTTCTATTTCTGCCTTAGCAATTGGGTCATCCTCATCATCATTAAAGAAACTATCATCTTCAGAATCTTCTTCCAAAATATTTGACCCTACTGGTTCTGCCGTAACAGGACTTGGCTCAGTGGCATCAAAAAAAGAAACCGAAGGAGGAACTAAATTAGCTGAAACAGGAGTTATTCCCACACCATTAGACATCTCCGAAAACAGTTAAAGCCTTTGTGTGGCTAGGCTGTAGCCCGTAAATGCAATCATCTTAAATTAGTTACTCTGTACGATAAAATAAGACTTTGA
>NZ_NOLI01000300.1:0-3186 GCF_002245975.1 Nostoc sp. 'Peltigera membranacea cyanobiont' 213
GCTCGTAAAGGTATAAAACATCCCCCCATCCCCGTTCTCTCTTGATCCTTTTTTGATGGGGGAGAGTGAACAACTACTCCAAATCAACTTCAAAATCAAGAGCGTCAAATAGATATCGTCCAATGTTTATGTCTGATTTTTAGGTCATTGACTGAAGAATAGTAAATTGTGTCAATTCACATTTTTGACCTGACATGGGACGCGCTTTAATCTGGTTTTGTCCAGTCGTGGTCGCGCAGATAGGATTCAAAGTCGCTTGAGGAAGGAAAGTCACGTTTCAACTGTGCTAAATCCGCTCCGTAGCCGACATTCTCAAACCAGCGATACATAATGGTCACTTCCTCCCCAGCTTGCTGCTCAAACGCTTCAAACGGAATTTGCTGGTATTCGACGGTTTTGCCCAACACGAGGCTGAACGCGGCAGCGATTTCTGGCATGGTCATCTCCACACTGGCGACTTCGATTTCGCGGTTCAAGAACTCGGCGGGGCGATCGAATACCTCAGCGACCATTGCTCCGTAATCTTCTTCAGAAAGTTGCTGCAATTTTGTTTCAGGACTGAGCGGTTGGGAGAGCGTGTCCTGCTCCATCATTGGACGCATTGAGGCGTAGTTGTAAAAGAAGAAAACTGGACGCATGATTGTGTAGGGCAAGCCCAGCGAGCGAACGTACTCTTCGACAGTAAATTTACTGTCGAAATGGGGAATGCCCGTGTTGCGTTCGGCGCTGCCCACAGAACTGTAGACGAAATGCTCGACACCTGCCGATGAAGCTGCGTCTGCAACACTTTTGCCATCTCGGATCTCGGCTGATAATCCACCTTCTTTAAGAAAGGTCTGCAACGAAAAAACGCCATAAGCACCTTCCAAAGCGCGATCAACGGAAGCGCGATCGCTGAAGTCTCCTGTTACGAGTTCTGCCCCCGCTTGTTGGAGTGCTTGGGCGGCGGGCTTGTTTGGATCGCGCACAAAGGCACGCACCTTGAAGTTACTGCGCTTTAAAAGATGACGCGCCACTGCGCCGCCCTGATTGCCCGTGGCTCCGGTAACTAAGATAATTCGTTCTGCGGTTGTTTGCTGTGTCATGTCTGTTTTTTTTATGCTGTTTGTGTATTTGAAATTTATCTTGTCTAAACAGTAGCTTGTGCAGAAAAAAAGAAAAAGTAGTTAAAATTCAAAACAGTTGTGCAAAAAATTCAAAGATGCGTTTTGGTTAATGGACAAGCTGAAAAGCCTGATGATTTTTATCCGCTCCGCTCAATCTGGCAGCTTTTCGGAGGCAGCACGACACTTAGGTATGGCTCCTTCAGCCGTGAGTCGAGCCGTATTGCGCTTGGAAGATGACTTGGGGGTGCGCTTGCTCCAGCGAACAACTCGCAGCTTGACGCTGACCGAAGATGGCAACCGATTTTATCAACGCTGTCAGCAAATTCTTAACGATTTGGAAGAAGCCGAACTCGAAGTCAAACAATCGCAATCAATGCCTCTCGGAACATTGCGGCTCGATCTGAGCTTTGTGTTTGGCAAAATACATATCGCTCCGGCTCTGCTGCAATTTATCACACAATATCCAAAGCTAAATCTGAATGTTTCTTTTAACGATCGCACGATCGATCTGATTGAGGAAGGCATTGACGCGACAGTGCGGATTGGAATGAGGAGTGATAGCCGTTTAATCATGCACCATCTGGCAACTGCACGCTACATCACTTGTGCCTCACCGCAGTATCTCGCTCAGTATGGCACGCCCACAATACCCACAGAACTTTTGCAGCATCGCTGTGTCAACTTTATCTATCCACAGACTGGGCGAGAGCCTAAATGGAAGTTTGAACAAGATGGAAAAGCGATTGACCTTTGTGTTGAGAGTTATCTGCGATTCGATAATTCAGAAGTCATTTTAGAGGCAGTCATTCAAGGAGCCGGTGTAGTTCAATTTCCCAAATTTATTGCAGCCAAAGCGATCGCGCGTGGAGACCTCCAACCAATTCTTCAATCCTACGCGACCCAAGTTGGATTACCGATCTCCGTGTTGTACCCGCAAAAACGCTATCTCTGTGCTAAAGTTCGCGTCTTTGTTGAGTTTATGACAGAATTGATGGCTGCATTAAAGCGAGTTGATATTGTAGATTGAAAGCTATTTATTTAGAGGCAGTAGGTGTTGCAGAAAATCTTCAGCAATTTGTCAAATCAATTCAAAATTACAATCAGTGAGGGCAAGAAAAGAGCGAATTAATCAATTCAAAATTTTTGTTTCTTCTTAATGAGAGCATTTTGAATTTTGAATTCAAAAAATGGTTAAACGGCAGAATCAATTTTTTCCAATTCTTAGATAATATTCAGTTTTATACCATACTCATCTCAGGATAATCTGTCACTCTAATAATTAAAATCAATCAGGCAGTATTGAGAAAATATTTACTTATAAAGTATCTGTCTGATTTGATGAGTTTCATTTAAAATTATCACAAAATAGTTGTCAAAGATATGCAAAACGCTAATCTACAAAAAGCGACATTTGGAGCAGGCTGTTTCTGGGGAGTTGAAGCAGCATTTCGTCAAGTAAAAGGAGTAACTTCTACAGCAGTTGGTTACAGTGGCGGACACTTTGATAATCCAACCTACGAAGATGTCTGTAGAGGAAAAACTGGACATGCTGAGGTAGTGGAAGTGGAATACAATCCAGCAATAGTATCTTATAATGAACTGCTAAATGTGTTTTGGAATAAGCACAATCCCACAGAATCAAACCACCAGAGGCCAGATGTTGGTTATCAATATCGGTCAGTAATATTTTTCCACACTCCAGAGCAGGAATTATTAGCAAAAGCCTCCAAGGAGCAGCTTGAAAATAGTTCTCGCTATCACAAAAATCCAATTGTGACGGAGATTGTACCTGCATCGCAATTCTATAGAGCAGAAGAGTATCATCAGCAATATCTGGAGAAGCATGGACGAGCATCTTACAGGATAGGCTAATCTTTCACCGGATTGAGGGGATGTTAAAAGTCGAATGCTGTAAATCCCCTTACTTGCTATACATATCAGGGAACTTTGCTTGAAGTTTAGCCAGTTTCGGCAAGTCATTCACTACCACATAGCGATCGCTGGGATGATGCACTATATAATTCTGATGGTATGCCGCAGCCTGATAAAAACCTTTCAAAGGATCTAATTCTGTCACAAT
>NZ_NOLI01000301.1:0-3155 GCF_002245975.1 Nostoc sp. 'Peltigera membranacea cyanobiont' 213
CGCAAAGGACGCAAAGGGCACAAAGAAAGAAATAAGAAGCAAAGGAAATTTGGCGCAGCTTCACAAAGAAATGGTATAAGCGCCAACCACGATTAAATAACCATAAAATTGTTGTTGGTTAGTGATAATCTAACAGCCAGATAGATATTATGCAGCTTAAATGCCGATTAGCTTACTATTCTATAGGACTAATATTTGATTTTTGAAATACACGTAGGGTGTGTTATGCCGTAGGCTTAACGCACCACCCTTTATGTTTTGGTGCGTTACGGAAGCCGTAACACACCCTACACATACTTAGATTTTTTCAGAAATCAAATACTAGTCCTATATATCTCTATTTTTTGACCATCGAGACGGTTTTAGCTGGTTTACATACTCTATATATTGAGCTAATGGCCGATCGATACTAAGGAGCAACTTCGGATTAAAGCGAATATTGTCGTAAATCTTGCCATCTTCATCTCGGAGCATATAGTAAGCCAAGCGAGTACAGAATAGCAAAAACTGATTTAGCAGATATCCCACAATACCTTTACGTTTTTCAGTTACATAAATCGGTTGAATTCTGGTTCTTCCAGGGGCAATTGGAGTATAAGCATATATCATATATAGTGGGGGAAAAAGCCGGACATCTTTCATTATTGTTAATAAACCAATGCAACCATGAGCATAACGCATTGAATATTGATATGTAGAACCAAGAAATTTTTGACCTAATTGTTCTCTAAAGGTAGTTTGAGGAAATTTTCCCCGCATTGTAAAGTCAATTTGCGTGCCTAAGTCGCTACGATGTAGTGACAGATCCATTTTGATATCTAAATGATGAATTGTTTTTAAATGTTGAGCATCAATTCCATTCATCATACAAATATGATGATGGCAACTTCTTTCAAAAGCAATATCAGCTTGGGTAACAATTTCTTTAGTATTTAGCTCATCAAAATCAGCCACTTTCTCTGGTGCTTTAGTATCTGGATAAATCCAGATAAATCCATATTTTTCCTCTGTTGCATAAGCTTGTAATTTAGCTTGAGTAGGAATTTCTGATTGACAGGGTATATTTTGACAAATACCTGTTTCATCAAATGCCCAATGATGAAATTTACAACGAATCCAATTACCATCAACCTTTCCAATCCCTAAATCTGTACCCAAATGAGGGCAGTAAGCATCCAAAGCCCGCACTTGCCCATTTTCACCTCTAAAAATGGCAATTTTATGGCCACACAAGTCTACAGATTTTGCTGTTCTTTTTGGTATTTCATGACTAGAACAGGCAATATACCAACCCTTAGCAATTACATTCCAATTATTGAAGATTTGCATAATGGTTTGATAGATAATTATTTAATAGAATTAATTCTTGCGATCGATTTAAATTATCCTCTGCATCTGGAGTTTTTTTATTCTTGAGTAACTTGCTCTAAAAGTATAATTACTCTCTCTAATTCATTACTCAGAAAACTTGACTGATTTCCTTGATACACGGCTAATAAACTACGATAGTACCAGAGTGTTCCTTCCTTACCACCTTTGAATTTATTCCAAACAGCTTCTTTGTCTCGATACCAATCAGCTAAAATTGAACGGGCATTGTGCAATTTATCGGCTTGCGAAACTCGCCTGACTTCAGGGGAAGCATAGTGCATTCGCTCTATATATTCTTGTTTGCGTTCTTTCCAAGGGGGTTTGGGGATAACTTCTGATTCAGTACACCCATCAACAATGTTGACTACTTTTTCTCCAAATTTTTGACGAATTTCTTCACGAGTTTTTGCACCGCCTTGGTCTTCTATAGCATCATGAAGTAAAGCCGCGATCGCTTCATCTTCTGAGCCACCATCTTCTAAAACTAGTGCTGCTACACTTAACAGGTGACTAATATAAGGAATGTTACTGCATTTTCTCACTTGGTTAGCATGAAGACGAGTTGCATAGACTAAGGCTGACTCAAAGCGGGTAGTTAAATTGAGTTTTTCTAAGGTGTTTGAACTCATCTATCTATTTTCTCACGGTTATTTAGGCTAATCAAACTGGGATGTCTAGTCGCTAACATCACGACATTCATCCTTAACATCGCGATATCGATAAGTTATATCCCAATTTTCATCACAAACATCACGATTTTACTTATTGATATCCCGATATTCATCCTTAACATCGCGATCCTTATAAGCTATATCGCAACATCGATCGCTAATTTCACGATTTTACTTATTGATATTGCAATATTCATCCTTAACATCGCGACATTCATCGCTAATACCAATTCTGTATGAAGATGCGCTAAACCATGATTATAAGGGACTTCCAATTAAAAAAATATCCAATTTTGTAGGGTGCGTTAGCAACAGCGTAACGCACCGCCAGATATCTGGGTGCGTTACGGCTTTCGCCTAACACACCCTACTGTATATTTTATTTTTTGGAAGTCCCTAAGAAAGAAAAACGAACCGCAAAGAACACAAAGAAAGAAGTTAAAAGGGTTTGGCGCAGCCTCATAAAGAAATGGTATAACATTGAAGCGATCGCCAGCAACAAAACTAAGTATAACATCCTAAATCAGGAAAACTACTTAATTTAGTGAGCTAATCTTGTTTAAAAAAGTACATTTATTCGCTAATTTTACTGCACCAGAAAACAGCTTGAGGAAGTCAAAATAGGTTTTAATCTCTCCTTAAGGAATATATTTATGCCTCGTCAAAAACGTACATCCCGTGTTATCAAAAAAGCTGAATTCAGATTCGCCGGATTCAAAGCAATCGATCCAAATATGAATTTTGATGATTATTGTAATTTGGAAAGCCTGGCTCAATCAATTGAGCAGTTACACACTACGATTGATGCTTATAATGCTGCTCTAGCTATAGTTGACTCTTCTAAAACTAAAATTGATGAAATGGAAAAAAACTTGAGTAAGCTTTCAGACAAAATGCTGAAGGGAGTTGCTTTTAAGTATGGCACAGACAGCAGCGAATATGAAATAGCAGGTGGTGTTCGTGATAGCGATCGCATCCGCAAAAGCAGGTTGACTCGATTGAAAACTAGTGCGGGGCTAGCATCAGATCGAAATGCTATAGCGGTTCTCAGTTGAGTGAGGTACAAGAACCCCACCCCCAACCCCCTCCCCGCAAGCGATGAGGGGACTATGA
>NZ_NOLI01000302.1:0-3133 GCF_002245975.1 Nostoc sp. 'Peltigera membranacea cyanobiont' 213
TTGGTAATTAAATTTTCTTATTCTTCTTGTACTGATTGAGTAAGTATTGTGGATTGCTGATATACATTTCTGTATAATCGCACTGTCCTCTTGGGTGGATATTGCTATTTTCACAGACATGGGTAATTCTAGAAACAATATTAACGTTCTTACCAGTGATGTAGTAATTGCTTGCGGGATGGGTGCAGGAACCGCTTCAGAAATTGCTCTAGCTTTGAAAGCAAATAAGCAAGTAATTTTGTTGAATAATGATGAAGAAAGTCAACTTTTCTTTAAAAAAATGTCGCCAGAAAATGTTTATATTGTGGAGAGTGTGGAGCAGGCGATCGCTACTGCCAAAACAATTTTATCTTAGTTACGAATTAGTGAATCAGTAAAGTCTTCTCAAATTGAGAGGCTCTCGAATTGATTGGGTTTGAATCCCCATCTGTTGCGTTAGCTTTCCGAAATTTAAATTATATTCCGGATCAGACTGCTCCAAGAGAGTGTATGTATAAAAAAGAGAACTAAATTCCCAGATGATTCACCAAATTACCGCTTTAGAATCCTGTTGGCATATTTCTCCTGAGTGGGGTCAGACCATGCCTCCATTAGCAGTAAGAATGTTAGAAAAAGTTTTGTTGCCAATCTCAGACTTGTCAGGCTACTGCTGTGGTGTTTTGTGGGAAAAACAGGAATGGATTTATGCAATTGTTTGCCAGAATGAAACTCTCTACTTAGCTGAACAAGAATTTCATAGAACAAATCTACTAGAAAAGTCTACTGTTTCTACCCCAGCTTTTAAATTGGGGGACATAATTGAGGTTGATTTCGGTGAACAGCCGACACGCCGTGTTATTCAAGGAATTTTTAGCCTCAAAGATAATTGGCTTTATGGGGTAGAGTGGCGCTCTCCAATTTTAGAAGAACTGTCTGCTCAAAGCAGAACAATATGGCTTGCTGATGTTGATTTAGTCAATATGGGTGTCTGACTATTATCA
Organism: Nostoc sp. 'Peltigera membranacea cyanobiont' 213; assembly: GCF_002245975.1. NCBI lineage: Bacteria > Bacillati > Cyanobacteriota > Cyanophyceae > Nostocales > Nostocaceae > Nostoc > Nostoc sp. 'Peltigera membranacea cyanobiont' 213. The sequence goes on from NZ_NOLI01000302.1 coordinate 981, forward strand.
GTTATTACTAGAGAGCGACACCAAGTTAACTGCTTTGATTGAGAAATGAGATGCTTACAATTTGAGAGACGTGAACGCAAGTTTAAATATTCTGAGTGAGAGCTTGAGAAATTTAACAGCCGCCGTGGGTATCCCGGAGGCTCTAAACGCCTGTGAAGAACTTGTAAGACCTCTGGATCTTTTCAGGCAGAGATCGTTGAAGCAGGAATCGCGTGACTTCTAGTCATACGAGGTTCAAGGTTACAAATCAAAATCAAGGCTGAATGTTTCTCCATCAGAATCGAATGGCACTAAGAAAAGCCGAAACACTTGCGGTTTAAGCAGTTTGCAATTGTTTACGTAATTCATGCCGGGGTTTGGTCATTAAGGGGTAGGCTTTCGGACGACGTTTACGAACTCGTGGTTCGTTTCTAGCAGGACGGTCAGGAACAGCCTTGTGAGCAATAACTTTGAGTAAAGTGCGATAAACTCGGAGACGTTTTGTTGAAGTTGCTGCTAATAATTTGGGGATAAAGTTAATTAAATGGTGGCGAGTACCTTGCAACGATAGGCGTAATGGAGGAGTGGTGTAAGTAGTTCCGGCATCCCACATCAAACTACGAAGTAGATTATAAGCCAGCAAAAAAACGTAAATTTCTTTGCGTACCATCGAGGGTGTTTTACATCGCAGAATATCCATCCCCAAGGTAGTTTTTAGATGTCTTAAATCTAGTTCAACATCCCACCGTTGACCGTAAAGCCCAACAATTGCCAGAGTAGAATAAGAAGATTTATCTAAGACAGTAGTAATTAAGCTAACCCGCTCTGTGCGAAAACCAGGGATAACAATGTTATAGTAAATCTCTCGCACATTTATGGAAGGAGGTAGAGCATCAAATTCATCTTTACTCAATCCTTTTGGACAAGTTTTAGGCTTATACCAAGTAACTAATTTGTCACAATCTCCTACAATTTTGCCTTTTTGCATGGTTGTTTTGCGAGATTTATGCTTCCGAAATACGGCATCACAACCGAGTTTAGTAATCGCAAACATATCGGCATAAGCGCAAAAAGCTCTATCCCCTAAAAGCACATCATTGGGTTTGAGAAAACTATACAACCTTCTTGCTAATTTAATATCATGAGTGTTCAGAACATCTATACACAAAGCAATAGCGGCTCCTGTAGCTAAACTGAATATCACACCAATTTTGGCAATTGGAAACCCACATCCCTCTTTTTGGCTGCTAGGTTGAGGATATTCTTTCTGATTCTCTACAGTATCTGGCATGGAGACAGTTGAACCATCTATTACTTTTACATTTCGACCACACCATAAATATTCTGTTCTTACTTTTTCTTCTAGGCTTTGTGCAGAGAAATTGAAAATATTTTCCAATAATTTCTCTGGAAGTCTTGCCCTAGCTTGGCAGTAAGCACTCGTATCTGTTGAGGGAACTTCTACTTCTGACTCAGCCAAATGTGCAATTATTTTACTCACAGTATTATGGCAAGTTTTGTCAGTATCTAGAACCTGAGATAAAAATGCCCATAAAGTTACGAATGGGTCAAATAACCGCTTTTTATATTTGATTTTTAGCTCCGAGATGGCAAGTCTTATTACTGATTCTGGTAACAATTCTTTAAACGGTAGTCCCAAACTCTGACTAAATTTATCCTTGAGGATTTGTACTCTTAGTGTCACAGTGGTGGTTATGATGTTGGCTTATTCGTCTCAAAAAAGTATTTCATGGACGAGTAAGCTTTTCCTACCTAAAATTTTTTTGGACAGCCCGTGTATCATGCCCCCATCCATAAAGCTCTGTCTGATCCGGGAGCGATCGCTCGACTTGCTCACTCACTGTTCATTGATTAAAACTTGAAAGCCTTACTTCATATAGATTATAGCTTTTCTTAGTGCCATTCCCATCAGAATCTTCTTCTTCCTCCTCTGCAAATGGAGTTGCAGTCCTTGAAGAGAGTTTGTTATCTTCAGTATTCATTGGCGTGAAAGTCGCTTGTTGTGTCGGGAATGCACCCTTTCTGAAAGCAAAATAGCAATCAATAATAAAATAAAGCGTCTCCAGGTAACTTTTACCTAGTTGCTGTGATTCGGCAAATATCCGCTCTCGGTAGCTATCTTTGATCCGAACTTTTTCTGGGGTTAAGTCAAG
>NZ_NOLI01000303.1:0-3080 GCF_002245975.1 Nostoc sp. 'Peltigera membranacea cyanobiont' 213
TAGTTATTCAAAGTTTACAGAATGAATCAGTGCAGTTAAAAGCGGTAGCATATAAGTTATTACATAAAAGAAAAGAAGCTGGTCTTGAACAGGTTATTGCAGCTTTAAATCCATACCATTATAAATTTTTTGAATGTTTAACTACTTTAAGCGGACATACATCAGATGTATTAGGCATAGCATTTAGTCCTAATGGAAAAACTATTGCTACTGGAAGCTGTAATAATGACGTCAAATTATGGAATATTCAAACAAGCCAATTAATTTGTACATTCGACGAAAATTTATTAACTCCTTACTCACTTGCATTCAGCCCAGATGGAGGAACTTTGTATGGGAGTAATTGGAATGAAATAAAAATTTGGGATTTACAAAATAAGCAAGAAATTCTTACTCTGAAAGGAGATTTTAATGCTGTTCACTCCCTTGTTGTTACTCCTGATGGAACTCTAATTAGTAGTAGCCAAGATAACAATATTTGCGTTTGGGAACACCCTCTTTCAGGAAAATACTATAATTTGGAGCAACATTATTGTCACGTTTTGGAATTCAATATTGTTAATCTTGCACTTAGTATTGATGGGAGAGTTTTAAGTATTGGCAGTGCTGTTGATAGGGCGATAAAAATTTGGAATTGGAAGCAAAGACAACAAATTGCCACTCTAGCGAACGAAACATTGGATTCAAATTATGAGCTACCAGTACTCTCTTGTGTTGCTATTAGTCCAGATGGAAAAATTGTTATTGGTGGTGGAGAAAATCAAGTTGATGTTTGGGATATAGGAAAAAAAGAGAAAATTTATACAATTACCCTGGAAGCAGATAATAGTATTCGCTCAATATCTGTTAGTAAGGATGGTAAAACTTTCTTTGGTGCTTTAAATCGCACTATTAGAATTTGGAATTTACTTACAGGCGAAGCAATTCACGATTTAGAAGGACATTCAGCTAGTGTTACTTGCATAGCTGTTAGTCCTGATGGAAAAACTATAGTTAGTGGAAGCCATTATGGAACTATTAAAATTTGGGGTATACCAGAGTAATACTGATTCGTAATTCGTAATTCATAATTCGTAATTAGGACTTTTGCAAGAGGTTAAATATCTAGGCTGGGAAAGATGCCCAGCCCAAGCACTTTTTTACACCCAACGCCCTACAACTACTCGCACAGTTCCATCTGCTAATACTTCTTCATCCTCCACATTAAAACCTTGTTCTTGCACCGTTGCCATCAAGGTTTTATGAGCATATTTTTGGCTGATGGAGTTAACAAACTGCTGTTGATTAATTTTTGCTCCCCAAAAGTCTGCAACTATTTCGTAATTTTCACCACTGCGGCGAAAACCTAAATCATAACCATTTTTCTGGCGAATCACATACTCGGCTTGAGTCGTATCACCTTGATATCCGCGTACATTCGTGTTGCATTCAACTTGATAGTTTAATTCTTGCAAAACTTCATGCAGAATTTCACCGTGTTTGATTTGGACTTTGATAGTTGTGAAATGAGACATAATACCAATTTTGGATTTTAGATTTGGGATTTTGGATTAAATAACGAGGCGTAGGAAACACGTATTTTTTCTATTTTAATCGACTTCTAAAGGGCCTATTCCTTGTTCGGTTGAATATTGTTTTAATTCTTCTACCAACAGCACATCATTGGAGGCGGTTCTGGCACCGGCTTGTGCTGCCCATTGCTTTAATGCTTCAATTTGTTCATGTGCGATCGCAGCTAATGGCACTGTCTGCGCTACAGCCTGTAAAATATCCTCTGTATTAAAGTCCCGGCGCTGTCCCTCAATTCTTGTGGAAAATGCTTGGTGCATGGCATCAACGATTACCTGCTCAATTTCCGCACCACTAAAATTGAGACTTTGCTTGGCTAACAAAGCTAAGTTAAATTCTCGCAGCCGATTGGGGCGTAACCGTTGCAAATGCACCTTAAAAATCTCTTGGCGTTCGGCTTCTGTAGGTAAATTCAAAAAGAAAATTTCATCAAATCTTCCTTTTCGCAACAATTCGGCTGGTAATATTTTCACATTATTTGCCGTGGCGACAATAAACACACTCGCGGTTTTCTCCTGCATCCAGGTAATCAAACTGCCAAACACCCGGCGCGATGTCCCCGAATCCCCATCAATGCTACTGGTAATATTGCCAAAGGCTTTATCGATTTCATCAATCCACAAAACGCACGGTGCCATTGCTTCGGTTAACTGAATCATTTGGCGTACCCGGCTTTCACTTTCGCCGACAATCCCACCAAATAAACGCCCAGAATCTAATCTTAATAAAGGTAAGCGCCATTCATGGGCAATTGTCTTCGCTGAAAGAGATTTACCTGTTCCCTGAATGCCCACAAGTAACATCCCTTTGGGGTTAGGAATACCGTAGCGTCTAGCTTCTTCAGTAAAAGCATCTTGGCGCATTAGTACCCATTGTTTGAGTTGATCTAATCCACCAACTCGTTTGAGTGATTCTTGGGGTGTGAAAAATTCTAAAATCCCAGTTTGGCGGATTGCTTGCTTTTTCTCTTCCAATACGCCGTCAATGTCAGACTCATTTACTTGCTGTTTAGCTGCTAAAGCTTTTGCCAACACTCTAGAAATCCGGGTGCGACTTAAACCTTGGCAGGCTTTAACTAACTGTTCTCGCGCCAAACCAGAAACATTTAACTTATCTGGTACTACCAACTGTTGGATTAAATTATCGATTTCGCTAACGCTAGGTAACGGGAAATCCACTACTGTCACTTCTTGCAGTAACTCGTCGGGAAGTTCTAAAGTATGGCTGGTGGTGATGATAATTTTACGCGATCGCTTTAACTCCCGCGTCAAGTTTCGCAACTCCCGCACAATCGGGGCATTCTTCTCGGTAGTCGGATTTTTCACAAATGGATGCAAATCCCGCAGTACAAACATCGCAGGTGTTTGGGCATCAGCTTTGCCAATTCGCCCTAACGCCGCCATCACCGAACCTTTATCTGCACCATTATCACTCCAACCCCGGACAATATCCCAAAATAAAAGCTGTCGTTTGGGCACAGAACGCAATGCAACTTGCTGCAACACTTCTTC
>NZ_NOLI01000304.1:0-3071 GCF_002245975.1 Nostoc sp. 'Peltigera membranacea cyanobiont' 213
CGAGGACGAATAAGACCGTCACTGATTCAATGATGTTGGAAGCCCCAACCTCAGCGAAGCAGGTTGGGGTACTTCACATTGCACTATTTTCATAGTAATAAAAGCTGCAAATCCTCTCCCTTGTCCCCTGCGTCCCTGCGGTCTCAATCTGCAAATTAAATGCTTAACAACTTACCACCGCAGGTATCGCTATCATCAAAATTATTCACTGGACAATAACCGAATGTTCGTTTATTATAGAATCTATGAGGCACAAAGATGACAAAAAAAATCGAGCCATCTGTGATGCGGCAATCGAACTGATTACTGCCAATGGTTTTGCTGATACTTCAATGTCGAAAATTGCCAAAACCGCCAATGTTTCGCCCGCGACGATATATGTCTATTTTGAAAACAAAGAAAACCTTCTCAATAAAATATATTTGTCAGTGAAGCAGGAAATGAGTGCAGAAATTTTGAAAGGTGTCAACCAGAACCTATCAGTGGAGAAAGCCTTTAAAATGATCTGGAATAATTATTATCAATACGCGATTAATAATCCGGTCAGATTTGCTTTTACCGAGCAATTTGTTAATTCTCCGATGGTTGACCGCATTTGCAAAGATGAAAGTTTGAGCTATTTCAAGCCAATGCTAGATTTGTTCAATCGCGGTAAAGAGGAGAAGGTTTTTAAGGATATTTCCCTGGAAATTTTTACCGCTTTTACCTTTGCGCCTCTGACTGGATTGATAAAAGAGCATTTTAGTGGTGCTTTGATTTTGGACGAAAAAATGTTAGAAACCACCTATAAAATTGCGTGGGATGCAATAACGAATTAATTCTTTTTTTGAGAATTAATTAAATGAACGTTCGGTTAATTAAGTAGGAGTAAATAAAATGAAAAATGAAAAATGGAACGTGGAAAATATTCCGAGTCAAAAAGGAAGAGTAGCAATTGTAACGGGTTCGAGTAGCGGCATCGGTTATGAGACAGCGCGGGTTTTAGCTAATAAACAAGCGTCTGTAATCATTGCAGTTCGCAATTTGGACAAAGGAAACAAGGCATTGGCGAAAATTATTCAACAGAATAAGGATGCCGATGTAAAGGTGATGCAACTTGATTTGGCGAATTTAGCATCAGTTAAAAATTTCGCTGAAAACTTTCAGAAAAATTATGTGCGTCTGGATTTACTGATTAATAATGCGGGTGTGATGATTCCGCCATATTCAAAAACGACGGACGGTTTTGAATTGCAGTTTGGCACTAATCATCTCGGACATTTTGCTTTGACGGGACAGCTTTTGGAACGTTTGATCGGCACCGAAGGCTCACGAATTGTCAATGTTTCGAGCGGCGCACATAGTATAGGCAAAATAGATTTTGATGATTTGAATTGGGAAAAGAGAAGTTATGCCAAATGGAAAGCCTACGGCGACAGCAAACTTGCCAACATCTATTTTACCTACGAACTCGACCGAAAACTAAAAGATAACGGTATCGACACACTTGTAACCGCCTCGCATCCAGGTTGGACGGCAACCGAATTGCAGAGAACTGCGGGCGGCGTTGTGGAATATCTCAACGGCATCCTTGCTCAAGACATCACGATGGGCGCATTACCAACTCTGCGGGCGGCAATCGAAGCGGGCTTAAAAGGCGCAGAATATTTCGGCCCCAATGGGTTTATGGAGATCCGCGGCTATCCAATAAAAGTCGAATCAAACGAATTATCTAAAGACCAAGCGATCGCCAAAAAACTATGGGAAGTATCAGAAAAACTCACCTATGTAAAATTTGAATTTAATAAAAAGGCCCAAGGCGCGGGCAAATGACCAAATTCATACATCTGCTAACTAACAGATTTTATAATGGGCGATCGCACTTTCTTGGCTAAGATAAGCGATCGCTCATCCAAAATTTTTGGTTCTCCACAGCGATCGGATTCACAAATTTCCTAACAATAAAACTCGCCTCTACTTTCATCTAAAAAGCTTCAGCGAGTATTTTTTAAACTTCTATATGGGTCGCCCGGGATTCGAACCCGGAACTAATCGGTTAAAAGCCGAGTACTCTACCGTTGAGTTAGCGACCCTTTCGCTGTATTTCGCAACTTTGCAATCATAGCATATACATCTATAGATTTGTAAAGGGGTTTAGAAAAAATTAGCCGTCAACCTTACAGATGCTGTGTGGCTAGCTCCTGGTGCTAACACAGTCAGGTTATCACCTGTATTGAGAGAGTTACGGGTGGCACTCCACGGCTCTAGACAGTAGAATTCTTTGCCTTTGACTGTCCAAAATACCAGGTAGGTAGAGAAATCATCATAATCTAAGGTGAGTTTTAACTTCCGGCTACGATCTATCGCAGTAGCCGATTGACTCGTTAACTGTCCAAAGGCAAAATCAATTTCATCACGGTTAAAGTCAAAATTGCCATCAAAAGAGTGAAATTCCTTAGTTTGATTATCTTGATACTGCTTAGAGGGAATTTCAATCTCTAACTGAGTTTTATCACCACACAAAAAGTAGGGATGGAAACCAGCCGAAAAAGGCATTGATGTAGATGACAAGTTTTTATACTGCTGACGCACTTCTAGGGTATTACCTTGAAGTTCGTAAGTGAAAGCCAGCTGAAAGTCAAAAGGATAAACAGCCTTAGTTTGCTCATTGCTATCAAGGACAACAGTGAGACTAGCTTTATCTCCAGTTTCTTGTTCTGTTACTTTCCACGGCAATTCACGGGCAAAACCGTGTTGTTTGAGAGTATATTGTTGCCCGTTGTGAGTGTAAGTATTATCTGGTAGATTGCCACAAATCGGAAACAAAATTGGATTCCCACCTCTGACACTCAACTCAGGGTGAGTAAAGCGTTCAGTGTCCAGATAAAAAATTTCTTCTCCTTGAATACGCCAACGGGTAACGATCCCACCACGTTCTGGTACTACTTCCAATTGAGAACTAGCGGCTTCATCAGAAAGAATGTACGTCTTGTACTGTTGCTGTTGAACTGCAATGCTAAACACAAATTTTAGTCCTGAAAGGATTGGGGATTGGGGATTGGGGATTGGGGATTAGGGATTAGGGATTAGGG
>NZ_NOLI01000305.1:0-3063 GCF_002245975.1 Nostoc sp. 'Peltigera membranacea cyanobiont' 213
GGAGAGGTGACGGCGGCGAAGATGCACTCACTCGGCATTCACACTGGCGCAGATTTGAAAACGCGATCGCTGACTGAGCTAACACATCATTTTGGTAAAGCTGGTCAGTATTACTACAAAATTGCCAGGGCAGAAGATGACCGCCCAGTTGAAGCAAATCGGGTTCGTAAATCAGTTGGTGCAGAAACCTCATTTGCACAGGACTTAAGCGATGTCGGTCAGATGTTGCAAGAACTCGAACAGATTGCCCAAATTGTCGAGCAACGGTTGGAGCAGCATGAAACGCAAGGACGCACATTAACATTGAAAGTCAAGTTCTCTGACTATCATCAGATAACCCGCAGTAAAACAATGCTTGCTCCCATTAGTGAACTATCTACGATTTTTGAGATAGCTAAAACACTGTTTGAGTCGATTGATCTGGAAAACCGCAGTATTAGGTTGCTGGGTATTTCCTTGTCCAATTTGGATAACGCCAAACAGTTACAAGCGATTCAATTGCCATTATTTCAGAATGGGAACATCATATTTTAGCGTAGATGTAGTCTGTTCAGACGCTGACAACTCGGTTATGGAGAGAGAGCGAATCAACTCCCGAATCACATCAGTTGCAGGTCTACCTGTACTTGCACAATATTTTTCAAGTTTTTCGCTTTCAGCTGATGCAAGATTTATTGTGATTCGTTTGACAGCCCATTTTTTGTTCATGACTTGCTCTATTGATCAAATTTAATGAATTATCTAGACTTGAAATGCCAAGTGCAATACTTAACAAATATATAGATGTTAACCACAGCATACTTGCCGTAAAAACATTTTTAGCACATCCCTCCCCAGAGTATTTACTTATAATCCAAAACTTCACCGATAAATCATCTATATGAACTTTAAAATATTTGAAACGAGCTTGTATTTTTTATAAATATTGTTAAGCAAAGCGCAATCGGAGTGAGCCTTGCAAGAGGCGTATAATCAGCAAGTATTGTCAATTAAGTTTAGTAAACCTTATCTTCATACAATTGCATCTAATATTCATTTGCTCTTTACCCAAAGGTGAAATTGATTAACTACTCTGGATATTGACTTTGATTCAAGCACTATATTTAACTCTATAATTTAAAGAAACCTTAATGTGTCTAGAAAATTTTGTAGGAGCATTAAGGTTTAATAATTTTGGTTCTTCAGTAGCTGTTATGCCAAATTATTAGTTAGACATCAAAACTAAGCTTGACAATAAAGCTAAAAAGCCCGAATCAGTGCTAAACCCCATAAATAACTAGTAAATAGTTTTAGGGATAAACAGATTCTCGTGCGCCAACCACGGTGGGACATTCTTTTGCTTTTTCTTGTGTTTACCCATTTAAGAAGAAATGCAAATATATAAGAAATAGATGAAAAACCCCAACGTTCTCGTGAGGCTGGGGATACATTAGAAAACTCTTCCCCTATCATGACACAACTCAATACTGTCTCAACCACTTACAGTCTGGAGGTGGTAGCATGAACCAACCAACCTCCAAGCGCAAAAGACTCACCCCCACAACTCCCGATAAACCAAAGTCAGCCCTCAAACCAGCACAAGAGCCGGAAAATCCAAGCGCAGTCACGGTTGATGTAGAAGCGGTGGAAGTTCCAGAGATGACCGAGGAAGAACAGAGCGATAAGCCTGGCGGCATGGCTACGCTTACCGCCTAAATCTGGAGCGAAAAGTGGAGAGCGCGTTTGTGGAAGCGGGGAAGGCACTAACTCAGTTACGCGATCGCAAATTATACCGTTCAACGCACAAAACATTTGAGGAATATTGCCGCGTTCGCCCTTGGCGTTGGCGCAGCCATCGCTTTGGATTCACACGTATGGCGGCGGCGCTGAAAATTGCATCTGTGAAGGTGATGGAAAATTTGTCAACCATTGGTTGTCAAAATCCAACTGGATGGTGTCTACACAGACCCAAGAGGCTAGGTTCAATTTTTGCAAGAAATTAGCAATGTCGATCCCGTTTCAAGTCGTAAATGACTTTCTCCAAATACCAGTTTGCCGGCTTCCCAGGATTAATCTGTTGTTGGTGCTTAAGTAATCTGATAGCAACAGAACCGTTACCAGAAAGCAAGCTTAGTAAATCATTCTGTAAACTTTTGCTTGCGCCAGTACCAAAATACTCTACTTCTGGTGGGTGTGTTCGTACCTCTAGGCTTTTGAGTTCTACTATCTGGCATTGCACAAGAGACTCTTTTTGACGTGCTTGCTCCATGAGCTTGTCAAGTTCAGACTTGTTTTGGAGTAGCTGTCTGATTTGCTTGTCCAATTCGGCTTTTTTCTTGTCTACTTGAGACTGTAAATTGCGTACCTCTAATAATTTGTTTTCTAAGTCTGTTAAACTTTGCATAATATTGGATTGATTTCGTTCTCAATCTACCATCTACGGGTTATCCTAATATCAGCATCAGAATATACTCGTAACTACGCAATTTTTTTATAATAATCCAGTTTTTGGCTTAAGGGTAGATAATGCAGTGCTTGAGCGGCAGATGGGTTGCATCAAGGCTGTATTGATGCTGGTGCTTAACTCTTGTGTAACGGCAGTTTCAATATGTTTTGTTATTTCTGCATAAAGAGCAAAAGTTACTAAAGCTGCTGCGTGAAGAAAGCGATCGCATTGGGCTGTCTAGAGTCAAAATTGTTTGTGGCTTATTTGATGACAAGGGGAAGAATTAAGAGATGCAGAGCGCACATTTCCAAGCTGGTTTAACCCAGAGGATATTTACAACCATTTCAACGGGAAGCTAGGGCAAACGCATCTAAATTACTCTTGATCACAACGAAGCTTAAGAACCAACGAAAAAATCTTTCCTTTCGCGTTTGATTATTTTTAAAGCCCCAAAGCGATGCCTGCGGCGGGCTTTGCCTACGCCTAATTTCTTCGCAATAAGCAAAGGTTAATGACAGTATTCTTGGATCTATTGAGAATAGACTTTACTTATTGACATAATGCGGCCGCCCTAAGGGACTTCCAAAGAATAAATTAATCAACAAAAACCAAGAATCCAATTTTAAACAATAATGATA
>NZ_NOLI01000306.1:0-3063 GCF_002245975.1 Nostoc sp. 'Peltigera membranacea cyanobiont' 213
GGTACAATAATTGAAACGTGGTCAAGGGTACGAATCTCGGTACTTCTGGCACCGATTCGTTCGACAATACCTGTATATTCCCCAACTTCCACAAAATCTCCAACCTGAATCGGGCGCTCAAATACTAGTACTAAACCACTGCCAAAATTCTTAGCAATATCCTGTAAACCAAAGCCAATTCCAACGCTTAAAGCACTTGCTAAAATTGTCAAAGAGCTAATGTCAAGCCCCCATATTTGTAGCAGTACCAGTGTGCCAATAAAAATTAGACCATATTTTAAAAGTATTATAATCGCTTCTTGAGCGCCACGATTGATGACAGTAAAAGAGAGAATCCGAGAACGTAAAAAATTGGTTAACGTTCCAGCAAAGATAACTAAGCCAAACAATAAACCAACCAAAACTATTAATTCAGTAAGAGAGTAAGGATTCTTTCCTAATGTCAGAATAGGTGAGGTAAAACTGGTAATCAGGATATTTGAAATTTGGTAGCTCCATTGACGAGTGAAAGGAAAGAGATTAGTGATATAAAGAATCGCACTCATCCAAAGTCCGATCCGCATACTTGCCAACACTAATTTGAAAAATAATTCTAATACTTTAAGTGTTTCCGAATTAGGTATAGCATTGCTAGTTGTTAGGCGAAGTGAGGCTACTCGGATAAATTGATGCTTAATCCATCCCAATAGCCAACTAAATCCTACAGTTATGAGTAAAATTGCTGCTGCTATAAAAGTTGTTCGTTGAAGATAAGTTTTAGTTCTCTCTAAATGAGCTTCCTGTAACGCTCCTTCAATTTGCTGCGCCCAAATGTTAGCCTGCTCATCGAGTGTACTACCTGGTAAAGTATCTTGTTGTGTAACTGTTAACAGATAGCGATCATTTAATAAAATAGTAGGTAGCTGGTTGCGTTTTTCAATTTTAACTTGAATAGACTCAGAAGCAGAAATCACATTTTTTAATTGTGAGTTGATTAAATTTGTCCGTTCTTGAGCGCTATACTGACCAGAATCGCTGATCTGAAAAAGCTGTTGTCCATCCAAAATAACTGGAGCTTTAGTTAATGCTTGAGCAACTACAGGAGTGAACCAAAAAAATAAAACAAAAGTTAGTACTGTAATGAAAATATTAAAATATTTTGATGGTAGTCGCAAAGGATGAAAATCAAACATAAAGACTCTAACCAGATATTTTACTTCAGCTAATTAATATTAACTAGATTTCCTCGGAATCAAATTATTTTTGTAATGCTTTCTATTAGCATCGCTTTTCATAGACTAGAGACACTCAATTTGTCAGGTAGGATAGGAGACAGGATAATAAGAGTGATCCTCTATAGCAGTTCAATGGGTAAACGAAAGAGAAAAAATCACAATCCACCCTTCCCTTGGATGGTAGAAGAAAAGAATCTGTTCATTGCTCCTACTGGTAACGAAATAGTTACAGATGCTGGATGGGAGAAAATTTCATTTGAAGAAGCCAGAAAACTATTTAGTCCCGAAACTTTTCAAGAGTGGTACGAACTGTTCTTAGAAAATATAGATATCTCGGAAATACTTTCAGAATCTAATGTAGATATAGATTTAGATGATGAATCAGCAATAAATAACTTTTTACTTCGGAGCCAATGGACACCAAAACAAGTCAATTTAGTTGTAGCGAAGGCTATCTATAAAAATCATGCCTGGGTAAGAGGATTACTGATTTCTACACCTGATGCTGAAGAACACTACTTTCACAATTATGAAATGGAGGCAATTCGTTTAGGAGTCCAATTGCGAAAATACATCTTTGAGGATATTCCAGTAATTAATGACTGCAAAAATGCTGTCAGATATTTACATGCTCGATACGCCCTCATTGGCTGGCAACCAAGAAATTGTGTGACAGCAGCTCACAACCTAAAAATATCTCAAGCTACTAAGGTTTACAATGAACTTCTCTGGGATGAAGATTGGCTAGATGAAGAAGACGAAATTTATTAGTCAAGAACAAGAAACTCTACAACACTGGAAAATATGCTCCTCATTACTGATGACTGGATAATAATAGAGTTACCGGGAAATAAGACCAAAAATCTTTGAAGAGCTTAACAGCGATGGCGTAACCATCATGAGCCAGTGGCGAAGTGGCGATCGCTCTAGTAATAACGTAGCGTGGGTAAGGCGTACAGGCTCTTTCAAGCGATTTCTGGACGGATGCTTGGAGCGGGGTAAAGCACTTAACAGAAATTGTTGAACTTTTTTATTCCCATAGACTAAGGCAACCACCTGAGCAACTTTTGTAAACTATCTTTGCACCAAGTCAAAGTTATAGTTGCATTGTGCATATAATAAGTTACGGGTAACTATAACTGGAAGTTAGCACCCTGTAAATGGTTATCGCTTGGATTACGCATCAAAGGCGATACCCAAGACAAACAAAATTTATCGGCAGCGTAATAGTTTGTATTCCGTTGCCAACATGCACCCTCCGCGATCGCATGTTGGAAAAGGAGTGAGCAGAGGAGCAGAGGAGCAGAGGGGCAGAGGGGCAGAGGAGATGGAGAAAGAACCTATTAAAAGTCATAAAGATTTGAAAGTTTATCAAATGGCTTTCGATGCCGCTATGAAAATCTTTGAACTCTCCAAAAAGTTTCCTGTTGAAGAGCGTTATTCATTAACGGATCAGATTCGCCGCTCGTCCCGTTCTGTGTGTGCAAATATGGCAGAAGCTTGGCGAAAACGTCGTTATGAGGCAGCTTTTGTAGCGAAACTGAATGATTGCGAGTCCGAAGCTGCTGAAACTCAGACTTGGATTGAGTTCGCTGTTAAATGTAACTATCTCTCTGTCGAATCAGGTAGAGAACTATATGGAACTTACAACCAAATTTTAGGTGGTCTAGTAAATATGATTGCCAACCCAACACCTTGGTTAATGAAACGTTAGCATTCTTTCCCCATCTCCTCTGCCCCTCTGCTCCCCTGCTCCCCTGCCTCTCTGCTGGGTGTAGAGGAATAATAAAGTTCAACAATTTCAAGAGCTACAACCCTTAATTTTTGGTTATCCATCACAGATACCAGA
>NZ_NOLI01000307.1:0-3062 GCF_002245975.1 Nostoc sp. 'Peltigera membranacea cyanobiont' 213
CGACGGCAGCCCCTTCACCCCCCTTTAAAATGATTATCATTATTGTTGGTGGAATAGTTTATTTTATGGAAGTCCCTAATTTATCAGCAATGTTGCAATTCTCCAGAAAAAACCATCAATCGAATGTGCAACACCATTTATGGAGAAGTTTATGGAACTTACAAAAGCAAATATTGTTTCATTAGATTACCAAATTCGGCAACTTATAGATATTCAGCCAGTTACACCTTTATTTAAGAATGTAAATCAGCATAAAGCCGAGGAAAAAGTAACAATATTTGATGCTATATCTGTAAGTTTACGTGAGAGAATATATGATTTAACTGCTAATTCTCCTGTTAATAAGCTCGCCTTATATCTCTTAGCAATCAAATTGCTAATATTTAAATATACTGCTCAAGAAGAGTTTGCAGTAGCAATCGGTGCTTTAAACCTAGACAAATCGGATAGCCTTATTTTTTTGCGCTTCAATGGTCAAAATTTCACCTCATTTAAGGATTTATTAAAAACAACCCGCAGTAATCTCCAAGAGGGATACCGCTACCAAAGCTATGATGTAGATGCTTTTATCGAAACGTTCCTTGCCAGAGGCGGTAATCCAGCAGCAATTTTTGATATTGCTTTGATACAAGATGGATTTTGCAGCCGCAGTTATTTGTTAAACAAGTTTCAATTAGTTTTTGAAATTGATGCTAAAGATACTTCTGTTGCGATAACTTTCCTAAAAGATGGTTTTCATGCAGATTTTGTCCAGAGAATGCTGGGGCATTTTCGGCAAATCTTGGGAACTGTAACGGCTAATCCTGATTGTAAATTATCAGAAATTGACATACTAACACCAGAAGAACGTTACCAATTACTTCCAAAATGTAATAATTCAGAAATTCAATATCCTAAAGACAAATGCATCCAGCAGCTATTTGAAGAGCAAGTAAAGCGTAGCCCCGATGCAGTAGCAGTGGTGTTTGAAAATCAACAATTAACTTATAAACAATTAAATGAACGAGCTAATCAGTTAGCTAATTATTTGCAAGCAAAAGGCGTAAAACCAGAAATATTAGTAGGTATTTGCGTCGAGCGTTCCCTAGATATGGTAGTAGGATTATTAGGAATTCTCAAGGCGGGGGGCGCTTATGTACCTTTAGATGCGAGCTATCCGCAAGAACGTTTGGCATTTGTGATGCAAGATGCTGCGGTGCCAATTCTATTGACGCAAAGGCAACTTGTGGACAAAGTGCCAAAAAACCAAGCACTGATAATTTGCTTGGACACAGACTGGCCAGAAATTGCTGGCGAAAGTCATAAAAATCCTAATTGCTTGGTAAAACCGGACAACCTTGCTTATGTAATCTACACTTCTGGTTCTACTGGGAAACCAAAAGGCGTATTAATTACACACGCTAATGTAATTCGATTGTTTGCTGCGACAAAAGAGTGGTACCAATTTAACGAGCAAGATGTATTTACCCTATTCCATTCTTATGCTTTTGATTTCTCCGTGTGGGAAATTTGGGGCGCTTTATTTTACGGTGGTCGTTTGGTAGTAGTTCCTTATAATGTGAGTCGCTCACCGGATGCTTTTTATGATCTCTTGTGTTCTGAAGGTGTGACTGTTCTGAATCAAACACCGAGAGCTTTTGGGCAATTAATTGAAGCAGAAGAGTTTAAAGGAGTTAATCAGAATCTCAAGCTGCGTTTGATTATTTTTGGTGGCGAGGCGCTGGAATTTCACAAATTAAAACCTTGGTTTGATCAACATGGAGATACTGCGCCCCAATTAGTTAATATGTACGGGATTACGGAAACGACTGTTCATGTCACCTATCGCCCCTTGACAATAGCAGATTTAAAGAGTTCAGCTAGTGCGATCGGTTGTGTTATTCCTGACTTGCAAGTTTATCTGCTAGATCAGAATCTTCACCCCGTACCTATTGGGGTTGTGGGTGAAATGTACATTGGTGGTGCAGGTGTAGCCCGGGGTTATCTTAACCGTCCCGAACTAACTAAAGAAAGATTTATTCCTAACCCATTTAGCAACGATGCCAAGTCGCGTCTGTACAAAACAGGCGATTTAGCTCGTTATTTATCTTCAGGAGATTTGGAATATTTAGGGCGGATCGATCATCAGGTAAAAATTCGTGGTTTTCGGATTGAAACTGGCGAAATTGAGGCAGCGATCACAGCTCACCCATCTGTCAAACAAACAGTAGCGATTGTGCGGGAAGATCAGCCGGGAGAAAAACGCTTATGCGCTTATCTTGTTGTCTCAAAAAAACTCTCAAATACGGAATTGCACTTGTTTTTGAAGCAGACATTGCCTGAATACATGGTGCCTTCGGCTTTTGTGATTTTGTCGGCTTTACCATTAACTTCCAACGGCAAAATAGACCGTCAATCTCTGCCAATACCGACTCAGGCAAGGCCAGAATTAGCAGCTAGTTTTATGGCTCCTCAGACTGAAGAAGAAGAAGTATTATTTAATATTTGGTCTGAAGTTCTCAAGATTCAATTGATTGGTATTGATGACAACTTTTTTGAGTTAGGGGGAGATTCTATCTTAGGAATTCAATTTCTCTCAAAAGCCAAACAACTTGGGTTAAATTTTTCCCTCCAGCAACTTTTCCAATATCAGACAATCCATCAACTAGCTCAAGTTGTTCGTCGTGAAAACCATTGTTTATCTACACCAAAAATAGAGCCTTTTAGTCTAATTTCTCAGGAAGAAAAACTTTCCTTCTCTGAAGATATAGAAGACGCATACCCATTGACAAAGCTCCAAGCCGGGATGGTTTTTCACAGCGAATACAGCGTTGATACAGGACTTTATCACGATATCTTCAGTTATCATCTGCGATCGCCCCTTGATTTGAATATTTTACAGTCAGCGATCGCAGATTTAATCAGCCGCCATCCGATATTACGCACAAGCTTTGCCATAGCTGAATTTCAGCAGCCATTACAACTGGTTCATCACACAGTCAAGATGTAGTTGTTCACTCTCCCCCATCAAAAAAGGATCAAGAGAGAACGGGGATGGGGGGATGTTTTATACCTTTACGAGC
>NZ_NOLI01000308.1:0-2998 GCF_002245975.1 Nostoc sp. 'Peltigera membranacea cyanobiont' 213
GCGGCGATCTGTCAGGTTTTCCCATGAGCGATTTTGAGAATTTTGTCTTTGCTTAGGTTTGGTCAGTGTTTTGGTAGGCATAGGTACTCAAAGCTGATTGCCTTAAGAGTTAACCTAACAAGACTTTCTCTGGAAACAGTTAGACCAAATGGCGATTTATAAGTTGTCCAGTTGGCTATTATTAACTCCTAATGTCACGTATCCTTACTAAAACAATTGGTTTCAAGCACCTAGTGAGAATTTTTTGAGTAACTAGGGATTAAGTGGACTTGGCTCAATAATGATATTTGCATATTCTCAGTAAATTTTTGCAACACAAATAAGAATGTTCTAATATCTAGTTGATAGATACAGCACTTCCGGCAGCTATGAGGTACATCCATCCTCAAAGCTGAAAGCTATGTTAGGAGAGGGGCAAGGAGAAAAACTGTATTGCATAATAGCGGTAAGCGCTGTATGTAAAAATTAAGGTTTAGAAATGAGTGGAAGTGGCGGCGGCGGTGGATACGAATATCAGGCACAAGCAACGGCATATATCGCTGCTCATATATTGACACAGAAAGCATTACGTTGGATTGACCACTCAACTGCCGATGTACCTATTGCCGTGGCAGCAGAAACAGATGGGCCAGGAGATGATATCAATATCCAACTTCAAGACGGCACAATTATAGAACTTCAAGCAAAACATGGTTTTAAAAAAGGTGAGGATTTTTGGGAAACAATTATTAAGTTAACTCGTGGTCTTGCAGAAAATCCATCGCTATATGGTATTTTGCTAACTGACTCTACAGCAAGTTCAACAATCAAAGTTAAATTACGTCAGGATATTGAGCGACTTGGGCAAGGGCGAACAGACAGTTTAAAAGAAATAACTGATGAAGTTATATCAAAGCTGAATAAGGAAGGTATTCCTTGTAATCCAGAAATTTTCAAGCGTATTCGGATTGTTATTGCCGACTTTGATGACTCTCAGAGAGATGCAAAAACAGCACAAATTTTACTTTCACAAATTATAGAAAATCAACTCCAAGAGGAAAATTCTTGGAAAATACTGGTTGCAGAAGGTCTAAATCTAATTACTAAAAAAGGGCGGCGTGATGCAAAAAGTCTATCATACCTCTTAAGCCGCGAAAACATTCAATTACGGTCAACAGGAGCGAATCCCACAGCTTTATTTGTTCGCTACATAACTCGGTTAGATGAGTCAATGCTACTGTCTAAGGCACGCTGTATTGCTAGTTGGCAAGGTGCAGGAATTAAAGAAGACGAAGCAATTGCCCTTGTTGATGATATGTCTATTGGTTTACCTCCAAATGAGCTAAAGCTTTTGCCAGGAAAGCTAATTATTATAACTGGACAAATGGGAATAGGAAAATCCTTGATTGGCGAACGTTTATTTCAAATTACAATTCAAGAAGCTAAGGAAAGTATCAATGCTCCAGTTCCTATTTTTTTTGAGGCAGAACAGATAAAAAATAACTTACTAAAAAAAGTAATACAAGAAGATGCTAGTGATTTCTATAATCCTGCAAATGAGCCTAGTTTAGTAATTATTGACAATGTAGATGATATTGGAATCACTAATGCAGTTAAGCTTCTTAAAGAAGCCAGGATTCTTATCAAAGTATGGAAAAATACGACGATAGTTCTCATTAGTAGACCTATCATGGAGTTTGTGAATGCCCCAGAGTCAATAACAGTTAATCTTCTTTCCAAACAGGAGGCTGAGGCACTAATCAAAAGATTATCGGGACGACAATATTTTTCTTACCAAGGCTTATCCGAGTCGGTTCAAGATGCAATTCTCAGACCTTTATTTGCAGTCATCCTTAGTAGTTACTTGCGAGAGTCAGCTATCTCGATACCTCAGTCGAAGGAACAACTTTTATCAAATCTAGTGGAGCGTTCCCTTCGTCCGTTACGGGAACACGTACTCAAGGCAAGCAAATTTTTAGAGCAACTCGCAGCAGCTTGTATCGATAGGGGCAGTACAATAGTTCCATCAAATGAAATTACTTCCTGGACTGAGCGACAACAGCTTATAGATTCAAGATTAATTGTCGAGAATGCTGATAGCTTACGATTCCCCCTACCTATTTTGACACAATGGTTTGCTGCTCAATCTTTAGCATCGGATATTTCCCTAATCGAGAAAATTGCTAAAGACCGACAACGCCTTGAGCTTTGGCAATATCCTCTGGTAATTGCTGTTGCTACCTTTTCACCCAGTCAAGTATCTAAATTGCTCACTCCTATTGTTACAAATCAACCTGCTCTAGCAGCTAATATAGTAAGCGAGGCACTAGCTTTTCATGGACGCTCAAGAGAGATTTCATCCCTATCTTCTTTGGAACTTGGGCAACAGGTACGAGACGCTATGCAAGCATGGGTTAGTGGATTTAAAGCGTTCTCATCACCAATTCCTTTCCTTCAGGAAAATGGAAAATTACCTACATTAGGAGTGCGGTTGAGTCAAAGAGTGCTGGGAACAACTTCACCTTCAGAAGCGCCGTTTTCAACGGCATGGGTAGAGGTTGCTTGGCATTCTGGTAATGAAAACCTGCCGGATGTCGTTGAATTACCTCTAAGCACAGAAGATTCTGATTATTTATTTTCATTGGGGTGGAAAACTCTTCAAGGATTTCTTCCTTATTCGCACATATCGTGGGCATGGAAATGGACTCTAGAACAAGTCATAAGTTCACTTTTGAATGAGAGATCCTTACCAGTAGAGGCTGGATGTTTGTCCTTGGAAGCTGCATGGTTTAGTGCGCTCTACATAACCAATCGCCATCCTAAAAATTATCCTAACTATTCTTACCCAATTCCTTTATCTCAACTTGAAACTGTCCTTGTCAAAATTGGTGATTCACACTTTCCACCAGTGTTTCAGCATTGTCTGACTCAACTTAAGATTGAGGGACTTCCAAGCAATAAAATCACCAAATACAAGAATGATAATCATTGTGAGGAGGGGGAAGGAGAAGCAGCCGAC
>NZ_NOLI01000309.1:0-2975 GCF_002245975.1 Nostoc sp. 'Peltigera membranacea cyanobiont' 213
TTGGCAAATCCGGTAGTTGAACAAAGAATCGCTGCACTAGAAGAAGCACTCAAGTATGGCGAAGCAGGTTTGGAATTAGTAATTTGGGCGTTGGACGATAAATTATGGAAAGTACGCCAAGCAGCTTATTCACTACTAGCTTCTCGACAAGAACCTATAGTACAAGAAATACTTCAGGAGTATGGTAATAAAATTGACAGATATGATGCTTTCGTGGCGATGGCGCGTGCTGGCGGAGTGTCCGATGTCGATACGCTGATGGATAATCTAGAATATGACCGCAATAGCGCCACCTACAAGTTAGTTGACTTTACACTGGGCTTAGTTGATACTTCTCAAGGTCAAGACCGAATTCGATACTATCTTTTCAATGGCACCCAGCTACAACGTAATTATGCAGCACTTTACTTTAAACGAAAAGGTGCAAAAGATATTTTAATTGAAGCAGTGCAGCAGGGCTGTATTGACAGAGTGCAAGCATTTTCTAAATAAAACAGCAATGTCAGAAAATCCCAATCAACCCAGAGAATATGATGCAGTACTTGGCGGACAAGTACCACCTCCAAAAGATGGTGTGGTTTTAGGAGGTATTGAAGGTGTTAAACGACGGTTGATCGGCGCTACATCCCTAGAACAACAAATTATCGCCGTTGAAGAAGCCCTAAAATATGGCCAAGCTGGTACAAAATTGGTGTTTCAGATTGTAAATACTGAATCGGAAAAGTTGGAATTTACAGTATCGTCACTGCTGGGACAACAAGCATTAGCAAAAGTACAGTCCCATCTACACAGTGATATACCATTAATCTCTGCGGTTGATGTAAACTACAGTCGTTTGCAAAATTTGCTCGCTTCCAGAAAGTGGAAAGATGCAGACCAAGAGACTGCTAGTATAATGCTGCGCGTATGCGATCGCAAACCACAAGGATTTTTAGACCCATCAGACGTTGAAAAATTCCCTTGTGAAGATTTAAACACGATTGAAACTCTCTGGCAAAAATATAGCAATGGACGCTTTGGCTTTGTTGTACAGACGCATATCTGGCAAATGGTTGGCTGTACATCCAATCCTGACTGGGAAGCGTGGTGTCGCTTTGGTAAAGGTGTGGGATGGTTTTCTCAAGGTGCTTGGCGGTATTGGAATGACTTGACATTCGATTTGAGTGCTAACGTAGGACACCTACCCCGTGGCGGTGCATTTATAGGTTGGGGGTTAGGTGACTTTTGGACAGGTTGCAAAACCCTGTCTGCGCTTGCAGAGAAATTAGCAAACTGCAAAATAGCCTAAATTTGGGAACACTGCTATTAGCAACAGGTAAAAAGCGATGCCAGATAATACCAAACAACCCGGAGAATATGATGCAGTACTTGGCGGAAAAAATCCTCCGCCAGTCGATGGTGTAGTTTTAGGCGGATTGTCAGGCGCAAAACAACGTTTCGCTAGCAGTGATGAAAATTACCGCTTTTTAGCGCTTTCGCAACTCATTAACTATAGACAGGAAGGCTGGGATTTAGTAATTCAGGCTTTAAAAGACCCATCAAAAAGGGTACAGTTAGCAGCATATAAATTATTGCGGGATATCTCAGAATTAAAAGTAAAACAGGCAATCTTAGAATTTAATCCCTATCGGTTTTTTGAGTGTGTTTATACAATTGAGCTTAATAGGAATGATGCTGCGATCGCTATTCATCCCGATGGTAAAACCCTAGTGTGTTGCGATGCTGGCGGTAGTTCTTTTGAAGAACCTCAAAGAGATGGCAGTATTGTTGGTGGGACTTATATAGACTTTAAAAAATGGGATTTGAAGACAGGAAAAAGTCTTCGCACCATCAGTAAAATATTTGGTACGAGAGTAAAAGACTATCCAAAACATTTAACTTTCAGTTCCGATGCTCAAACTTTAGCAATAGGTGGTTCTCAGCATGACAGTACTATTAGAACTGAAATCTGGAATTTCAATACCGAGCAATTAAGTCATGTTATTAGCGGACAACCATTGTGGGAGTCTGGAACTCGAAGGCATAATACTCTTACAGCTATTGCTCTCAGTTCTGATGGCAAAATATTAGCTAGTGGTAATGAAGCTGGTAATATTCTCGTCTGGGATTTAGAAACAAAACAAAATATTTACACTATCAAAGGACACTCAAAAAATATAACTTCCCTTGCGATCAATATAGATGCAAAAATTTTAGCAAGCGCTAGTTTAGATGAGACTATTAAACTATGGAATTTAATAACGGGAAGTGAGATTTATACCTTAGTAGGGCATGAGTCTATAAATGGACATCCTTATGGCGTTGTTTCATTAGCAATTAGTCCCAATGGACAAACTTTAATAACTGGCGATAATCATTTGCCAACACGTATTAGAATATGGGATTTGAGAACTAGTAAAGAAGTTCATACTTTATTTCCTAATAGTGGTCAATTAAACTTTTTCACTTTCAATTCTGATGGCAAAATCTTTGTTAATTGTGGCGGTGATATTAATATCTGGAACTTGCAGACACAAGAACGACTTGCTAAACTTTCTTCTTATGGAAAAAGTGTTGCTATTAGCCCAGATGGACAGACTATTGTCAGTTACGTTAGGAAATTAATTCAAGTATGGCGAGTTCCATAGAATCAAGGATAGGTGCGATTCCAAATAAGTGCGATCGCATTTCCTGAATTGGGAATACTGGTATTAGAGTCGAGGAAGAGAATTATGCCAGAAAATCCCAATCAACCGCGAGAATATGATGCTGTACTTGGTGGACAAGCACCACCTCCAGTTTCCGGTGTAGTTCTAGGCGGAATCGAAGGCGTTAAGCGTCGTCTTTTAAGTAATAATTTAGAAACGAAAATGGCTGCACTCACTGAAGCTATCAACTATGGGGATGCAGGCTTAGAGTTAGTTATTCAAAGTTTACAGAATGAATCAGTGCAGTTAAAAGCGGTAGCATATAAGTTATTACATAAAAGAAAAGAA